>DUIU01000221.1:0-3099 GCA_013330155.1 Candidatus Poseidonia sp.
AACGGAGAGTCGCTGGCAACGAATTACGGAAGCCATGGTATGAGGGAACGCTCTGGTTCCGTCAACCTCACCCAAGGTTTGCACGAATTCCGCATTGAATTCTTCCAAGGTGGTGGGCCTCACGGGTTGATCTTCTCTTGGCAAGGGCCCAACACCCCAAAGGCCACCGTTCCCCCGTCCGCTTTCTACGTCACCAGCGACCTTGTACCTCAAGCAAATCACTTGATTCACCACTGGGCTTTCGAGGATGGAGTTGGCGCAACGGCCGTTGACAACGGGAGCGAGGCTGACAACCTCACCCTCAGTGGAATGGACAACACCAACTGGCGTTCATGTCCCGATGGCTCATGCCTTTGGTTCGATGGCAACAACGACGTTGCTGAAGTTGAGGTGGACGCCTACGACGGAAACCTAACCGTCAGTCAATGGGTTTGGGCCAACACCACGGCGCAATCCAATTACGCCTCGACCTTCGCCATCAGCGACCAAGCGGGTTCCAATGCCTCATTCCAACACATGGTTTCGAGTAACCAATGGAGGTTGCACAACAACCAAACCAAAACGTTTGGAGATGTGGTTGCCCAACGGTGGACCCACCTTGTGACGGTGTTTGATGATGGAGACATCCGTCAATACATGGACGGCGTCCTGGTGAACGAGGACGTCTATCCCAGTGGCTCATTCACCAATGTTGACCTTTACAAGTTGGGCGTCAATCGTGCAGGAAGCGCGTACTTCGAGGGCATGGTCGATGAAGTGATGGTTTGGGATATCGCCCTTGAAGACCAAGACATCACCCGTTTGAGGCGCACCATCATTGACAACTGCACCTCGTATTCGGGGGCTGGAACCGAGGTCGCCAGCCTCGAAACCACCTTCACCGTTCCAAATGACTTGATGGACCATGCCTGGAACATCTACGTCTATGGTAAGCGTGAGGGTGAGGTCAATGGAGCCTTCAGCCTCAATGTTGAGGCATTGGACGGAACCGGAACCGTTCTCTCCAACAACGTGTCTGAACGCAAGACCTTCACCACCAGTTGGGCCTCTCAAGCCATGCGAATGCGCCCCGCAGCCGGAGCAAATCAATTCACCATTCAAGTGGCTCTTGACATTGATTCAACCTCAACCGTGGGGTCGTTGTTCATCGATTCGGTCGTCCTTCGAGCCATCCGGCCGCACATGGATTGGGTCAACGGGTCAATCGCCGATACCGCCGTTTCGACGGGAGGGCGTTCCTTTGAGTGGGGGACAACCTACGGTCAATCCTTGGTCGCTGACCTTCTCGAAGACGGAGTTTCGGGCGTGAAAGGCTACGTCTACGAACCGTACTTGACGGCTGTTGGGTTGCCAAGCACCTTCCTTCCGACCTACGCATCGGGCTACAACCTCGCTGAAAGCCATGCGGCAGCCAATCTCTACACCAGCTGGATGGGTGTGGTCGTCGGAGACCCAAAGATGGCCCCTTACGTCAACACGCTTCACGATGTTAACCTGATGGCTGTTCGGCCGGTTGGCGACATCAACTTCAATGAATCCACTACCCTCGAAGTGCTGGTCGAAAACCTTGGCATGGCACCCGCCAACGGAACCCTCGAGGTACGGGCAGTGCTTGGAAATACCTTGCTTCATCAAAGCCCTCTTACGCTCCCGGCAGGGGACGCTTTCGGGAGCCGAACGACGGTGAATCTGACGATTACCCCGATGACCACTGGGTACCTTGATCTGAAAGTGCGCTACGTGAACAACACCTCAGAGCGAAATTTCGGCAATAACCTTCAGTCTCTCTCTTTGGTGGTGAACGCTCCTCCGGTGATTGAGGACGTCTACTGCAGCGCATCGTCCCTCTCGCGTGGAGGATACACGATCTGTTCGGTAGAAGCGACCGACGATAACGGTCTGACCAACGCCACGCTTCAATGGCAAATTCTCGGAGTGAACGAATCCTTGAACGGGACGTCCTGGCTCACGCTCCCAATGGGGCCCGTCAGCTCCACGTTATGGCAAACATCGCTCGTGGTTCCCGCTGACGCCTCTTTGGGCGCCATTGCGTTGCGAGCTCTTGTCCAGGATGGAAACAACATGACGGCGATCGCCACGGTGGAGAACGTAACCCAGGTCGTGGACGCACCCCCGACATGGTACGGCCCACACGCGTCGGGAGTTGACCCACCCAACTGGAACAATGCTTCCTTCCTTCCAAACAAGCCATCCATTGGACTCCTGCGACATGTAAGCAGTACGCTGACGGCCTGCGTGATGGATGCCGATTACCAACTCAGTACGCCACCTCCGGTCTTTATGGCCAGCCGTGGCGAGGTGGGTAATGCCACGTATGTCCCACAATCAGCCGCCAACCTGTACTGTTACTCTGCAGTGTTGAGCCTCGAACAAGGCAGTGATTTAGAAGACGTCAACGTTGAGGTTCGGTCCAGTTCAGGTTCGTTGCTTCTCCAACGAACCTTTTCGGTTGATGACCGTCCTCCTGTTCTTTCGATCAGCGTCGAATCTGAAGACGGCGCCCAGCTGGACCGAGTGGTTGGCAATGGAAACGAACGGGTGCGAATTGAGGTATCTGACATTGACGACCCCGGTACCAGTTTCATTGGCGACATAACCCTCCAATGGCCCGGTGGAGAACCGATACAGGTCCCCCTCGACATTTCAGAGGGAGAAACCACTGCTTTGGTTCACCTTCAACAACTGATGATTCCACTTGAAGGGGGCGACCTTCAACTCACGGCAAGCGGAAGTGGCCAGCACGGCGCAACCTCAACGGCAAGCATCACCATACCGTTTTTGCTGACGCCACCGACGGTTGTGTTGTTTGAGGCCTGCGACGCGAATGGAGCGGTTGAAAACATGACCTTTGGACAGGTGGCTACTCTGGTAGTGGGCCTGGTAAGCGACCGACCTTTGCAGTCCTCCAGTACACAATTGACACAATCAGGATGGGCCATCAATGCTCCTGCGGTCGAGCAAGCGGTGTGGGAACCCGAACAACCTCCAGCAGCTTGCAATCCCAACGGCACCAACAATGGAGAAGTCGAATGGCTGTACTTCCGTCTGAAGTTAGACAATTCCCTTGTGGATGGCCCC
>DUIU01000221.1:3416-6782 GCA_013330155.1 Candidatus Poseidonia sp.
GTTGTCTTCTCGGCCAGTGACATTGATGGCCTTACCAAATCTGAATCGCTGGACCTCATGTTCCAACATGCTCCAACAACGTTTGACCTTGTTGAATTCTCTCCCCCTACACCCGGCCAGGACCTTTACAGTAACGTTTCGGTGGGCGACCTTGACGGACTCGAACAAGTCGTATGTGCCTACAGCCTTTACGACGCGGACGGCGGCTTGCTAACCCAATCAGTTCTTCCTGCTGGCCCTGAAGGCTCTTTTACCAACCAACTTGTCTACCAATACCCGATTCCAGTTAGCCTTGCCAATACCACACTGGAAGTCAACTTCACCTGTATGGACAACCTTCAGCAATCGTTCTTCTACAACACCACCCTTGTTGTGGACGGTGCCCAATCCTGCGGTGACTGCCAACAAACCACAGGGGGAGACCAAAACCCTGCAACTGAGGCTGATACCAACCTGTTTCCTTGGGCAATCGTCTTGATTATGCTGGTCGCTGGAAGTATTTTCCTGCTCACGGTATTGCGACGAAAACCAAATGGCGATATGGGTCTGGAATGGGGGGATGAGGCACTGGCTCCTCTCGAAAACACAGAATCTTTGTTTGAACAAGACATTGACGGCGACCTCTTTTCGGAGGATGGTGCAGAAGAAAAAGTCCCGAGCATCGTCCCAGAAGGATGGACATTGGATGCCTATACCTCTTGGCTTGACGGCCCAGTTCCAGAAGAGTGGAGTGAAGAACAGTGGGCCGCCTATGTCGTTTCCTCAAAAGCCACACTCGCAGAACACGCAGAAACATCGGAAGGGTGATGAGCAACGGACCTTTGTAGAGGCATGAGCGACATGGCCATTGGATACGTACTCATCAACGTTCAACCTGGAACTGAACAAAAAGTCTACCATGACGTCAAGGCCCTTCCTCATGTCACGGACGCCACGGTCCTGTTCGGAGATCATGACCTCATCGTTAAATTGGAAGCAAATGACCTCGCCACCATCGCCAAGGCCGTGGTTGAACACATCCGGTCCGTAGAGGGTGTCGTGACGACGAAGACATTGGCTGGAGCCGACCTCGATTGAGGCTTTGAAAAACCGCAAGACTGAGCGGTCATGCCCGAAAAATGGCCTTCGGAATGAGGTACTGAAGGGCATATGTGGCGCAGTACCCCTGTTTTTTTGAGAAAGTATTATATGCTCTAGTGTATAACGACGGAGTGGAGGAAATCCAAATGGCAGACGGAAAAAAATACTTCGTTCTCATGGAGAACGGAAAAGACACGACGCAAGTATTTGCAAGCAAGCAACCCCGCGGTGCAGCCTTGAAGGCAGCAACACGCGGACATACGGACATCAAACTGCGAGAGCGTGGCACCAAGCGTGTTCACCACTTCACTGGCAGCATTTCGATGGTCCCAAAGCCTGCTGGCGGACCTGACTGGCTTCCTGACCAGATCAAGAAGGCCAACGTCAAGAAGCAAGGCATCCTGCACCTCGATTGAGGAACGCAGCCTGCGCTGAACTTCATCCAGCTCTCTGAGTTGTACAACGACCTCCTCCGTGCCAAGGCACGGAAAAGGTCCCCACCCTTTCTCAAATCCTCTTTATCAACGATGAGTTGATAAACACAGCCGATATATCTCAACTGTCCTCAGGGACACGGGATGCACACCCGCTTCGGCGGGAGGCGGTGACGCCAAATGAACAAACGAGGGATGCGAACGCCACAACCACAAGCGCGTCGGCCAAGCCAACGCCGTTTGACGGATGAGCAAGTGACACTTCCCGCCCGTTTGGTTCACCTTCGCCACCTCCCCTGGTTGGGTTGTTATCAACGTCAATTACAAACGGAAAACAAATCGGATAACACCCAGAAATCATACTTCTACGGACTACGCCCTTTGATTGAAACAACCTTGCCCGGTGAAGATGTGTTGGATGAAACCACCTATGAGACGCTCCCCATCGAAGTGCTTGCCGAACGTATGGAGCCCATGAATGGCCGATTGGACCTCTGGGCACACAGCATCGCCGGACTCAAACCAACGACGTACAACGCCCGGATTGCTGCAGCGCGACATTTCATCAAGTGGCTCGGACTGATTTGGCCAGACCACCTTCAACGGGCCCGCACGGGCAAACGCCTCCCTCGCACGCTCACCCGAAGAGAATTAACCAGCGTTCTTGAAGTCGCTGAGTTGAGTGAAGACCCCGCCGCCTCCCTCGTTGTGACCTTGATGCTCGATACAGGCATGCGAGTGAGCGAGGTCTGTGGCCTCAACCTTGAGGATGTTGATTTTGACGATGAGTCAGCGAGAGTTATCGGTGGGAAAGGCGACAAGGATCGCTTGGTCCTCTTCACCAAACGAACGGTTGAACGGCTAAAAGCCTGGATACCCATCCGCACTCGATTGGCATCCGCTGAAGAACAGGCCTGCTTCGTGAACCGACATGGTCGACGAATTCAACCTCGTGGCATTCAACGAATGATGGACGCTTTGGGACAGGAAGCTAACCTGCCAAAGGGGAAACTCACCCCCCACGTTCTTCGCCATAACTTCGCGACCGGTTTGTTGGAACGAGGAGCAGACTTGGTCACCATCCAGCGATTGATGGGGCACGCCACCATTGCGACGACTCGAGTGTACCTTGAAATCTCCGACCAAACCCTCAGGGAAGTCTATCATCGAGCTCAATCCATGCGGGAAAACATGGAAGAGACGGCGATTGAAACAGCACCCGTTGAGGAGACGACCCCTGCGGCCAGTACTCTCGGCATCAACTGATCACGTGGTCGATTTCTTCCGCTTGGACATTCGCTCCGGGCCAACCCATTCTCGGTGTGGGTGAATGGCCTTCCCCTGATGGCCCTCGATGGGACAATGTTTTCCTGAACGGCATCTGGAACAATTGCCCTTTGGAGGGAGTTCAACCGTTTTGCGCAGGCGACCGTATTTTCGCCTTGGCATGACTGTGGATTTGGCGAGAAGGTCTTCAAAGATAGCGGTCTTTTCAGCGCTTATTGAACCAAGGCATGTCCTTGACCGATTTGGGGACTTTGATGTTTGAACCCTTTCGATCTTTATCCTTGGTGGTTTTGAGGGTGGTCGCTGCTGCCTTGGTCTTCTCAACGACTTTTTCGGCCATTTTTTGGCCTTGGCCAACGGCTTTTTTGGAAGCGGTCTTTGATGCCTCAGCAGCCTTTTTTGTCGAAGTTTTTGCTTTTGATGTTGCCTTTTTGGCAGCACTAGCAGCTTTTCCGCTGGCTTTCTTCGCGGCGCTGGCGGCTTTTCCACCGGCTTTCTTGGCGGCCGCTTTTGTTCCACTTGCCGCCTTGGCGGCCACGGACACCTTCTTTGGCAAGGGAACGGG
>DUIU01000037.1 GCA_013330155.1 Candidatus Poseidonia sp.
GCTGAATTGGTGGCTTCGCATCACGACCTTGTTCATCATCAACACCTCCTGGAGGAAGAGGCCTTTGACCGACGTCTCCCGCAATTGGCTTGGCACGGCGAAGATGCTGACGTCACCGTCATGTTCTTCCATCCCCTGTTTGAGCACATGGCCAAGCATGTCAAAGTCGGACTGTGCGGCCAAGGTGCCGATGAACTGCATGCGGGCTACCCACGGTACGGGCAACTCCAACAGCATGGAAAGGAGTTGAGCCGGCGCATGGACGCCCTCCCGGAACCGCTGCGAAAGACCCTCCTTTCCGGGGCGCTTAGAACAGAGGAAGGATGGTATCGCCCATCACATGACCCGAATGCCATCACCAACGACCTTGAAACCATGTTGAATTTTGAACTCGAGCACGGCCAACTCAGCAATTTCCAACTCCGTTTGGTCGACCGACATTCCATGGCTCACTCGTTGGAAGTAAGGGTTCCTTTCCTCGGAAAAACTCACCGAGAAGCCTCCTATGCCCTCCCCAACGATTGGAAGCGAACGGATGGACGGGAAGAGAAGGCTGCCCTTCGTCAGGCTGCCGATTTAACCCGGCTCCCAAAGGAAATCGTCAGACGCCCGAAGCTCCCTGCTGGACGAGCTACCTCTCCCACCCTCTTGCAACGATTTTTGCATGAACGCCGCTCACAAACCGAAGAATTGCTTGAACACTATCGCCCATGGTCAGCTGTCCTTCAAGGACAAGAAGAATTGGCCCTTGGACTGGCGTTGTTTGAGGCACTCCACCTCAACAAAGATGGTCATCAAAAGGTAAAGAAATCAATTGATGCGCTCATCACCGAGGTGATTTCACCATGAATTTACGACAACATAGCGAGATGCTGGAAAGCAAGCGACAAGAAATCACGGCTTGGATGAAAACGAAGAGGGAGGAAGTGGCCATTCCAATCTATGGAAGCGTGGACGTGCGAGATGCAGGTTGGAAAATCGGTGTGGTTGACGCCAACCATTTCCCCGCTGGATTCAACAATGTATCCAAGGAAAACCTTGCTGAACTGTCCCTCTTGTTCAAGGAGCATGTGAGTCGCTCCCACCCTGATTGCCGCTGGATTCACATCTATCCTGAGAGCCACACTCGAAACCAAGGCTATGTTGAAAACATCTCGAGCATCAAGAAGATGATCGAAGAAGCAGGTTTCCTTTGCACCGTCGGCTCACCCGACCTGAACGGCCTCCATGCCATGAACGGGCTATCAGGCCCACTTGTCTTGGAAGAAGTTGAATTGAATGAAGAGGATGAGTTGACCGTTGATGGAAAACTACCGGACTTGATGCTCCTCAACAATGATTTGACGGAAGGAGAAATCCCAGGTATCCAAAACGCCAACATTACGCCTCCCCCCCACATGGGATGGTACCGCCGAAGAAAATCACAGCATTACCAGGCCTTGCGACCCTACATCAATGAAATTTCGGCCATGATTGGAATCGACCCGTGGCACCTCATGCCGGACTATTTTGTGTCGGAAAACAAATGCTTGACCGAAGAAGCATGTCGGATGAAATTGGCAGAAGAAATTGACGGCTTCCTAGACGGGCTGCGCCAAAAATATCTCACACTGGGCATTGAGCGTGAGCCTACCGTAGTCATGAAAAACGACAGCGGCACCTACGGCCTCGGCGTGATGATGCTGACTTCAGGCAGCCAAATCCTCAACCTCTCGAACCGCAAGGCCAACAAACTCCGCTATGCCAAAGGAGGGGCGGAGGTTGAAAATTTCTTGATTCAAGAAGGTATACCCACTGCCCTCGCCACCGAGGCAGGAGAAACCTTGGAGCCCGTTGTTTATCTTGTGGACGGAGAAGCAGCGTCATGGTTTTACCGCATCAATGGGAAAAAATCCGACATGGACAACCTCAATTCGCCCAGCGCCCGTTTCGAGAATTATGAAGACTCTGAAAACCCCTACATCGAACAGGCTCACGGGTGGCACGCCTTGGTAGCGGAACTCAGCATGATTGCCATGGGCGCCGAGGCGGAAGCATGGCAGGCTTGAGATGAAGGTCTGAACACAACAAAATGAAAGCCAAGGCCTCCTCGCCCAACCATGAGCCAGCGCGTTTGGTTGTACGTAGGTACCATCGCCATTGGGCTATGGATCTCAGCCACCGGTGCGGGCGGAATCCTCGCTGACCAAGCCGCTGAATGGCCAGTGAACGTGTGGTGTTGGGCTGTCTTTGGGTACATTTATGCGAAGACTGAGCGAAAGGAGCGCATCGAAATGCTGACCGTGGTCGCTTTGGCCACCCCCATGGAGTTGTTTTTCTCAGAAGTGTGGTTGGTCTATGAGTATCAGCGGGATTTCATGCCGCTGTTCGTCCCTGCCGGCCATTATTTCCTGTTTGATTTGGGTCGTCGTGCCGCTTCCCAAATGAGAGAGAGCATGGCCATGCCAGCTCTGCTTCCGTTTGTGCCCCTGGTCGCTTACGGTGCATGGACCGGAGGTGACACCTCAGGTGTCGTTATGTTGCTCCTCGTTCTTGGATTTACCAAGTGGGGGCCACAACCTCGCTTGTACGCAGCGATGGCTTGGGCTGCCCTCGCCATGGAACTTTGGGGAACTTTTCTGGGCAATTGGACTTGGGCATCGGACGTCCCATGGACCGGATTGACCGCTTGGAACCCGCCGCTTTTGGTGGGAGCATTCTACTGTTTTGGCGATGTTTTGGTTAACTTGTGCGTTGCCAAGTTTGAAGGGGAACCTCCGCAGGAGGTTGTACCATGACCGGGGCTGACGAGCTGCGAAAGCGCCGTGAGCAAGAGGCCCTCCGCATACGAACGGCCCTCAACCGACAACGAGGTGAACAGCGTGCCAACACCAAAGGGGGGGAGGGAACGGTTGCTTTTGTTGAGGAACGAAAATGCATTGGATGTGACCAGTGCACCATCGTCTGCGATGACAATGCCATCGACCTCTACCACGTGGACGTCATCAGCCCGCTCATGTCGGTTGAAAGCAATCGTAAAGCAAAGATCATTCGCGAGGCGTGCACCGGTTGCCGGCTTTGTGTTCTCGCTTGTCCAACCGACGCCATTACGATGATTGACCGATGAGGTGTTTCAATGTCAAAGAAAGGAAAAGACGCAACAGCCCAACGCTTTGGAGGCGAATTTGGACCTTACCGCAAGCCTGGAACGGAGGGTGTCACCCTTTCAACGTTCAAGACGCTGGTATGGACATCAAACATTGGTGGCCTGATTCTTGTGGTTCTGGCTCTTGAACTCCTTTTCGTCCAACAACAATTCACTTGGGGATTCCTCTCCCTTGTCGCCGGCGTAGCCGTGGCACTTTTCCCTTCAAATTATGAAATCGTCGGCATGAACGACGAAGAAGAGGATGAGGATTGATCTGGATTCGTTTAGAGACCACCTAAAATCAACAAGAGGCACAAAATTGCCGAAATGGCGAACGATACACTCGCACCCATCCACAGAAGGTTCCTCATGTTGATGTAACCGTAAATCCCGATTCCGAGGGCCAATATTGGGCAAAGCAGGATGGAAAGAAAACCCCAAAGAAGGACATCCCACGAATCACCCACAAGAATGACGGAGAGCACTAAACCGCAACAAGTAGCAAGAAACGGAATCAACAGACCAATCCAGAAGTCCCTTGATTGAACCGTTTCTTCATGCTCCAGGTCGCTCCCAACGCCCCATTCGAATTCTTCATCGCAATGCGGACATTCAAACAAACCCTCAGCTGTATCTGAGAGTTCTATGTCTTCGTCACAATGAGGGCATGCGACAACGACCATGTGGATTTCTACCAACAGCCGTAGAATAAAGTTTGAGCCGTAAGTCGACTCAAGCCTCAACGTTCTCAACAGCGCTGGGCTCGGAAGCCAAGGTACTCTTCTTCTCGTTGACTTGTCGAGCAAGGAAGGAAACAACGTCAAGAATCTCAATGTCTGCGTAGGCTTCGTCGCCTTCGAACTTCAAGCACTCAAAGTGAGATACACATTTGGGGCAGGAGGTCAGCATCGTGTCGGCGCCGGTGGCACGGACTTCTTCCATGCGGGTCACACGAAGGGAGCGAGCGTTCTCGTTGCAGGACATCATGCTTGAGACACCACAACACATGGCGTCTTCTCCGCTGTGCTCCATCTCAACGATTTCCACACCTTCAACGGCGTTAATGAGTTCACGAGGTTCTTCGTAGATGCCCATTTGGCGTCCAAGTCGGCAAGGGTCGTGGTAAGTCACGGTGGTTTCTTCTGACTTCAGGTTCATGTCGAAGCCCTGTTCGATGAGGAATTCCGTGGTGTGCATGACCTTCACGTCTTCGAGTTCGTAATCTCGTGCGAAGGTTCGGAAACATTCTGCACAAGACGAGACCAGAGTGTCAATGCCTGATTCGTTGATCTTACGCTGGTTGTAGGCCTTGAGCTTCTCAAACACCTCATCGAGACCTTGCCACTTTTGGTCGTGGCCACAGCACTTGAGGAAATCACGACCGAGGTAGGACACATCGGTTTCCATCTCTTCAAACAGCGTGAAAGCGGCCGTGGTGCTATCTCCAAGATTCATCGTGCCCTCGTTCACATGAGAGAACACCATTTCCTGGTCAAGGTAGTCCACGCAGCCGGGATAGTAGCCGATGTTCGATGTGATGGGGTAGTCTTCGGTGGCGATGAAGTCAATGTCAGCTGCTTCGTCGGCTTCAGCGTTTAACACGGCTTGAAGGACGGTGTGGGGAATCTCTGCTTGCGGTCCACCGACAATGAGTGAGCGACGAATGTCCACGTAGGAGTCGTAGTCCACCAGTTGAGGGCATGCATTGGTACAAGCGGTACAGGTCAGACAGGAATACAACGGCACACCGTCGTCTTCATTGTTCCACGAGTTGTAGATGATGTTGAGTTTGTCTCCGCCGTTGAAGAGGCGGACTGGACAGGCATCGTCGCACAGGTCGCAGCCGTAGCACTTGTTCATCTCGAACTCATAACCACGGGCCATGTATCGGAGGAGAACAAAGACGAGGGCACCGAAGGTGACACACGGGATGAACATGGCGTAAGTCAACTTGGCGTCAAGCGACTTGGGGTTCTGATGGTAGCTCGGGTTCTCGATGTACGAGTAAGCCGACCCACCAAGCGCCATTTCCTCAGCGTTGGTCAAGTTCACCGTGTATCCGGCAAGGCCTGCTGGAGCGTTTTCATCCCAAACCAAGAGCGGTTGGTAGGAGGCGATGGTGAAGGCGGTCTCCGTGGTTATGCTGTCGTTGAGAGCCAAGGCACCGCTAGCGACGACCTCGTAGGTGTAGTCGTAGGTACCCACAGACATCTCAACCGTAGCGCCTTCGCAGTTCGCAAAGGACACCAACTCCTTTCCATTGGCGTCGGTGACGGTGAGGGTTGTGGCGATCATGTCCTGCGTGGAGACGTCGTTGATCTTGCGCTCACTGGAACGGAATTCACACGCCAGATCCGTAGTGAGTGTGCTCACTTCATCGGGGTGGCCTTCTGGGAAGTAAGTTGTATCTTCAGTGATGGTAAACGAACCGGTTGTCGTGAAGCCATCTCCGCCGTTGAAAGTCGTACCTCCGGCGGCAGCATTGATGCCGTTCGCAGCATCT
>DUIU01000245.1:0-3577 GCA_013330155.1 Candidatus Poseidonia sp.
CCGCTGAATAGGCTGAGAATTTGTACGTTGCATTCGGAAGTTGCGTCCATGTGTTCGTCGCCGGGTCGTAGGCTTCGGTCAGGTTGGTTTCTTCCTCGATGGTCATTTGTGTGATTGGGTCGTAAAAGACAGCAACGCCACCATAAGCGATCAATTGACCTCGAAATGAAACAAGTTCGAATGAATGGCGTCGATTGTTCATGTCGGCGAGTTGCGTCCAAGAATCATTGACTGGGTCGTAGCGAATCAGCCGACGGTTTGAATCAGAACGGTCTTCGGCCGTGACTCCCCCAGCCACGTAAATCAGTCCATTGTGGCTTGCAACGCCCGCCAGTCCGACCGATTGGTTTCCGGGCATGCTGGTTCCATAGCTCCAATTCCCATCCTCCGCATCGTAAATTTGTACCACGCCAGTTGCTTCAACGCCCGGTGACGAGAAGGGGTGATGGTCGCCGATGGCGTAGATGGTGTCGCCTACAACCGCACATTTGTGGTATTGCTGGGTTTCTTTGAGTTGTTCAGCAGCCGGTTGCCATGTTTTGTTGGCCAGGTCAAAAATTTCGACGGTGTTCGTGTTCGCTTCATCCCCGGTCTGTGAAGGGTCAATGTCAATTCGACCACCGATGAGGAAGACTTCGTTGGTCGAGGCAAGGTAGGCCGAACAGGCACCCGTTCTCATTTGCGTTAATCCAATGCCGGTGGTGCCGGTCCAGGAAATTGGCGGCCGCTCAAGTTCCGTCAAGCCGGTGGACGGGGATGTTGTCATGTTGATGTGCGTGAATCCGTTTGAAACGGCGAAGCGGTCGGTGATCTGGACGGTTTCTGCGACGTCAGGTTCGTTGTTTTCAAATGACAAGGTTTCGGGCGATGAGAAGACGGGTGTCCAAGCAACCGAAAGCATGGAAAGAACGACGAGCAAGCACACATACCACCTCCGTTCGATTCCCATGGTACTTGGTAAGGGTCGGAGTTTGTAATCTCTTCTCGTCTAGGCTACCGATAGATTGGCGCCCGTGGGACGCATGCGATGAGCACAATCCTGTTAGGCATCCGATTGACACGAACACATTGGTTGGGGACACGAAATACCAAAGCAAAATAAAATACCGAAAAATGCTTTAATTTGATAACAGAGAAGTATTGTGGTCTTTCCATGAGCAAGAACGACGAACCTTCTGAGACGTTTCGAAACCGTCCGATTCGAAATTTCTTCAAACTCGTCCCTGTGCTCGAATGGTTTTACCCCATTGACCATCGTCGTTTGTGGAAAGATGCTTACAATGAGGCTTATCCGAGTGGAAAAACGCTCAAAGAGAGCTACAAAGCGGTATGGGAAGTCAACACTCTGGCTGCGGTTTTGGTGTTAGCCATGAATGCTTCTTTGTTTTTCAGTCTCTTAACTGGAGAATCCAAAGACTTCTACTGGTCCTCTACCCCATACACGAGTTTGGCGTGGTGGACCATGATTGTCGGGGGCGTCATCGTCGTCATCAACTTCGTTCACCTCAATTGTCTTCTGGTGGTTCACGGCGTATATTCTGCGGTTGACGATGACAACTTTCGAGCCATCGTCAGTGCGAGGGGGCCCACTGGTCGCTTGGCCATGATACCCGATTACCTCGTGGTCTGCTCGATGTATGGCATGGCGGTGTGGTGGTGCATGCTTCTTCTCGTCCATGTCAAAAGCATCCTTGGTTCGGCCATCATCATTGGTTTGTTGTTGGCCATCGTCACTTTTTTGGTGGCTTATTCTAGTTATGCGGCTCGTATCATTTACCACAGTGGGGCTCACAAACCGGAGAGTATTTTCCAAGAAATCGCCGCCGAAAGGCTCCCTCAAACCCATGAAGAGTTGGGCGAGGTCATTATGCAACGAGCGTTGAATGACATGCGGCAAACGATGGAACCACTAAACATCGGGTCCCAAATCCGAAAAGACCTGGAGAACACCGATGGATGGAAACCTTCTGAAAGGGACCAAGCATAAGGTTCTGTGCCGAATCTCCAATTCTCATTTTGAGCGAGCCTCAAGCAAGAACTTGTGGTAGGGGCTTGAGCAAGTTCTTTTGTACTCGGTCCAAGATTTTCCAACATGCGTCAGGGACAACTCGTGGATGAAAGCAAAGCGTTTCTCACCACTTCGCGGACGATTGGTGTGGCTTTGGTTAGCGTCTTTCTCATAGGAATTTCACTGGGTGCAGCGATGACGGAAGACGGACTCAGTCTCTTTTCCTCCTCAAAAGAATCCTTTGCAGCCTCGGTTGACAACAGCATGGGAACCAACCAATACATCATGGTCGAGGTTGACGAAGGGGACAACGACGAAGAAGTTCTCATCGAACACATCCACCATGTATTCTTCTTCCAAGCCAGCGACCGAGGCGGCCTCGTGACCTGGGACTTTGGAGATGGCTCCACCGCCACCGGTGCGGTGGTGAACCACAGTTTCTCAGAACCAGGCCTCTACACCGTAGAAGCGACTGAATCGCTGCAAGGCTCCGTAGAAACCGTGGCCTTGGTCATCACGGTGGATCTGGTTTCACAGGCCGAAGTCGACAACATGGAGTGTGTTTGTGCTCCAACCGCCAAGGACACCATCATCGTTCTCTCCGAGCATGAAGGGCAGTCTGAGCTGGAAGGTTATGTCAAGGTTGAACACGATGGAAGCAGTGAATCCTGCACCTTGCGGAATCCCCTGCAAGAGTGCCATGTCCGTGTCATGCTGCAGCGATTGAATGGAGGAGATGTCGTTGAAGAATCGGTTCTCTTCGACGAGACCTTCCGTAGCAATGAGAAAGTGATTGACTTCGCTCTCGAAGACGTCGACCTTGGGGCAGGTGAACGGCTCCAACTCCGTCTTGAAACGGACCAAATCCGAGATTGGCACAAGCCAACCGCCGAATGGTCCACCGATGCACCCATCTTGGCTTGATGCCTCAAGGCGTTTGAACGACCACTGCCTGCGCCCGTTTTCTTGCGCTGTATCCTGACGACATCAACATCAAGCCGATGGGTACACCACACACCATCAGGCATGGCGCGACAAAAACCATCCCCAAGCCAAGCGTGGCAAATAAGAACCCAGAGACGATGATCACGTTGGTTTTTGGTCCGATGTAGAGCAACTCAAGAATGTAGTAAAGGCTGACAAAGACCAGGGAAAATCCGACCATTTCCCGCTTTGTTGTGGAACGGTTCTCCTCATTTGAAGGTCCAGAGGCCATGGTGTTGACGTGTGGCTTTGTTGTTATATTCTTTCCATGAAATATATTCGAAAACCGGCTGCTGACATGATTCCCGGCACCTTATCGGGGGCAATATTATCCATGACTAGGTGTTGGAATGGCCATGAACCGTTCGTTTTCCATCCTGACCGTTCTTTGTCTGTTGATGATGACCTTAGCCGGTTGCGTGAGCGACGGCAGCGATGGGGCTCAGGGGGCAGACGGTGCTCAAGGCATGAATGGACAAGACGGCCTCGACGGGTCGAATGGCTTGGACGGTGTCAACGGCACCGATGGTACTGATGGAGCAAACGGGACAAATGGCATGAATGGAACCGATGGAACCGATGGAA
>DUIU01000245.1:3879-5684 GCA_013330155.1 Candidatus Poseidonia sp.
CGATGGAACCGATGGAACCGATGGCAACAGCACCCTCATTCAAACCTTCATTGAATACCCTGGAATGTTTTGCGAGGGCGGTGGCGTCGGTCTTCATGTCGGTATTGATGATGACCGTGATGGCTACCTTTCCATCGATGAAATTGACGAGACGGTGTACGTTTGTGACGGTGCTGACGGAGAAGACGGAACCAACGGTACTGACGGGACGGGTGGAAGCGGCAGTGGCTCAGGGATGCTCAATGAGGTTCATCGGCTCAGCAAGTCGGATGGCTGCCCTGCAGGAGGTCGAATCATGACTTACGGCATCGACAACGGCGAAGGTAGCGGCACGGCAGGAAACGGTGTGCTCGAGTCGGGTGAAATTGACGACCAAACCACCTACTGCAGTTCCCAACGCATTGGCATGGTGGGCGACCTTCACCCCGGAAACAACAGCAGCAATCCCAGGTCATATCAGGGCATGAAACTCAGCGTGGGCAACACCCTCTACTTCAGTGCTGATGACGGTGTTCACGGCGAGGAACTTTGGGCGCACGATTTGACAACCGATGAGACGTGGATGGTGGCCGATATTCGCTCTGGTGGATTGGGCAGTTTCCCGGGCTGGTGGCTTGGCGTAGCTCACGAATCCATCATTTTCTTTGATGCTTGGACCGATGATGCAGGACGCGAACTTTGGGCTCATGACCAATCTTCAGGCTCGACCTACATGGTGGCTAATTTGGTTGCAGACCAGCCACAACCCAGTGGGAGCAACCCCGGCGATGACATCGAAATCATGTACGGCGACACCCTCTACTTTTCCGCCTTCACCAACGAGTATGCTACTGAACTCTGGGCCTACGACACCTCCAACCATTCCACTTGGCTGGTGAAAGACATTCACCTTGGCAGTTCTGCAAACCCTGGATGGTACATGAATTTCATACACAACGATGTGCTGTATTTTACGGCAAGAGATCAGGGGAATGTTCACGATTTGTGGGCCCACAACCAATCCAATCAAACCACGTGGAAGGTGGTTGCTTTTGGGACGAATCCAAACACCCACCCCGGGTCTTATTTGCAACACCTCGTCGGTGATGTGCTCTACTTTGATGCCGATACCGGGCCGATTGGGCGCGAATTGATGGCGTACGACTTGGTTAACGGGACCACGAGGGTCGTGGCCGACCTGGAACCTGGAGCTGGTTCAAGCGATCCGGGCAGGCACATGTCCATGGTGGTTGGTGAGACCTTGGTTTTTGATACGGCTGACGATAGCCTGTGGGCGTACGATATCTCAAACGATACGGCGTGGCGAATCGAGCAGTACGCCGATTGGAGCCCTGGTGAGGATTTCAATGAAGTTGCCATCGGCACGACGGTCTTTTTCAAAGCCGATGACGGCGTTAGTGGTTCTGAACTTTGGGCCTACGATGTGGTCAACGCCTCTACTTGGCTGGTCGCTGACATCGTCGAGGGTTCATCGGGCAGTTCTCCCGGCCAAAACTTCGCCACGAGCATCAACGGCATCCTGTACTTCGATGCCTCGACCTACGGCACTGGTCGTGAACTTTGGGCGCATGACTCTCACGACGGTTCAACATGGCTGGTCATTGACCTTTCAGAGGACGACCCTGGCTTCACCACGCCCGACCCTGATGGCAACCCCGGTTTGGCTTTCTGGGCGGTGCACGGCGGGTACCTTTTCTTTGACGCTCATGAGTCTGAGAACGGCCGAGAACTTTGGAAGATGTGGTTTGAACACTCCATCAGTTACAATTGATAGGAGGTCTATGTCCATGAGTGAAGCGAACACG
>DUIU01000245.1:5810-6886 GCA_013330155.1 Candidatus Poseidonia sp.
GACCAGGCATCTTCTGCTGAGTGGACCTATACGCCTCGTGAGATGAGGGAAGTGAGCACGAAGGTTGACGTTTTTACTTCCATCATTGCCGTTGTATGTTTTGGTTTTGTCGCCGTATTTCCATTTTCGTTCATCACCGATACATGGCACGTATTTCCCTATGAGTGCTTTGGTGAACTCGTTGCACAGGAAGATGGCACATTTGCCTGCAATGATTACGGCATCACGCTTCCCGAAAAGTACGATGCTACCGGGCAAGAAATCCTGCCGCTCTCAGAAATCATCATTGGATGGGCCATGCTTGGTCTTCTTCTCTTCGTCTTCGTTGTTGTCTGTTGGGGAATGGTGACGAAGCGGGAACATCTTCGTCATGTTGGTCATGAGAATACGCTGCTCTACATGGTTAGCCGGTTTAATCGTGAACCCAAGATTAAACGTTCGGTAGCCCTCAAAAAATATTCCTACATTAGAAAATACACTGAACAACGTAGGGATAACGACGGTAATTCTTACACCGCAACGAGCTACGAAATCAACACACGGGGAGAACGCTCTTTTCGATTGCATTCCTTCCCTGAAGAGGATTACACCTCGGTCTCAGGCCTCCAAATCTTCACCGATCGGGAACGCGATGAGTATTACCGGTAAGGCTCGCTCGAGCCATCGTCTGAAACAAATGATGGATTGCTTTCTTCCTACCTCCGAATCAACTCCAATTCCGCATTGTTGAGGTTTGAAAACGAGCCATGTTCAGGGATAACCTGTCCCAGAGTTCATAGGTCAAGTACACAACAACGGATTGCATCACCATGTCACTGTTCGACCCCAAAAGCTCCTACAAAGCCTTCTTCTTCTGGTACATTGCTGGATTTTTTTCCTTCATTTTCCTCGTGGTTGGGTTGCCCCATTTTTTGGGCGACGCGAGTTCCGTGGGCATTGACGCTGATGGGAACTACGACCTCGGTTTCCCTCAAACTTATTTTGAAACGATGTACGCTCTTGGCCCGGCCATATTGGTGGTCATGATGTTCTTGAGTTCCATGCTCATCACGTGGATGACCTCGGCCAAAAAGGGC
>DUIU01000042.1:0-8602 GCA_013330155.1 Candidatus Poseidonia sp.
GGATTGTTTTGCCTTCTTGAAGATCTCACGGATGGCACGTTCTGATTCACCTACCCATTTGGAAATCATTTCGGGGCCCTTGATGCTGATGAAGTTGGCCTGTGCTTCGTTCGCAATGGCCTTGGCGAGCAAGGTCTTTCCAGTTCCAGGCGCCCCGAACAACACAATTCCTCGTGGAGGCTTGATACCAAAGTGTTCGAACAATTCGGGCTTGGTGAGTGGCCATTCAACGGACTCCTTGAGGCGGTCTTTGACCTCCAACAATCCTCCAACTTCGTCCCAACCGACTTCGGGGACTTCAACATAGATTTCACGGAGCGCCGAAGGCTCGATATCTCGTATGGCTTCTTTGAAGTCATCCATGCAGACCTCCATTTTCTCGAGGACTTCGGGTGGAAGGGTTTCTTCCTCGAGGTCAATTTCTGGGAGGTAGCGTCGAAGAGCGCGCATGGCTGCTTCTCGAACCAAGGCAGCGAGATCTGCGCCAACAAACCCGTAGGTGTTGTCAAGCACCCAAGCGATGTCAAAGTCGTCTGCAATGGGCATTTGCCGGGTGTGAACGTCCATGATTTCGCTTCGTCCATCTCGGTCGGGAACGCCGATTTCGATTTCTCGGTCAAAGCGACCTGGTCGGCGAAGAGCCGGGTCGAGAGCATCCCTTCGGTTGGTGGCGCCGATGACGACCACGTTATCGCGACCCTGCATGCCGTCCATCAATGTCAACATCTGGGCGACCACGCGTCGTTCGACTTCCCCGGTAACGTCCTCACGCTTCGGACAAATTGAGTCGATTTCGTCAATAAAAACGATGGCCGGGGCATTGTCCGCCGCCTCGTCAAAGATTTCTCGAAGTTGTTTTTCGGACTCACCGTAATACTTTGAGATGATTTCAGGTCCATTGATGCTCTTGAAATGGGCATTGACCTCGGTGGCGACCGCTTTTGCAATCATTGTCTTCCCAGTACCGGGAGGTCCGTGCAGCAACACACCTTTGGGAGGGTCGATACCCAGACGGCGGAACAATTCAGGGTGCTTGAGCGGTAGCTCAATCATTTCGCGGACTTTCAGAAGTTGTTGACCAATGCCGCCGACATCCTCGTAGGTGATGCCTTCGGATTGACCGACGTCCTCTTCGGCAACGGCCTCGTCTTTGATGACAATCTCGGTATCGGTGGTTACCACCACGATGCCTTTTGGAACGGTTTGCACGACGGCGAAGGGGAGGGCCTCAGCAAAAAGGGTCATGCCAGGAATGAAAATCCGGTCGCCTGCAACCACCGGTCGCTTGGCCAAGCCTCGCTTAGCAAAGCCTTCGATGCCAGGGCCGAACTTCACTTTCTGCTTGTTGGCCATGACTGGAGAGATGGTGAGTTTGGTGCAGGTTTTTGCCTCGACCTTTCGCACCGTGACGCGGTCGCCGAGACTAACCCCTGCGTTCTTTCTGATGATCCCATCCATTCGAATGATGTCCATTTTCGCATCTTCGGGTCGACTTCGCCAGTAAATGGCAGCGGTGGAACGCTCTTCTCCGCTGATCTCCACGAAATCACCGGGCTTGAGGTCTAAGCCCATTTCCGAAGAAATACGGGCTCGCCCGAAGCCTACATCGGAGGGTATGGCCTTTGATACGCGCAATTCAATGGTGTCGTCTTTGTCTGCCATGTGTCTCCCTCTCTTTGGAATGAACCATCTACGGTATATAATGAAATTCAACCGGGCCTTAGGTCTGTCCGCAAGAGAGTGTACGGAAGGGCCACTATAAACCCGAGCCCGAGGGTCTTTCAACCACGGATAGAGATGGAAACATTCCTTCCATCACATTCAAGAGACGGGTCAAGGTCGCAAAAGGCATGGTTCACGTTCTCGAAACCGGCTTGGAATACATGGAAATCACTAACCCCACTGGCAAACCAGCCGTGCGAGGGTACAACATCATCAATGGACAATTGGCTTCAGCCAGCGACAAAGGAACGTTTTCGTCCACCAATCCAGCCCACCTCGCCGATTGCCTGGGCGAATTCCCATTGTCAACCCGAGACGATGTCCATGAAGCGCTCCACGCAGCCCGTGCTGCTTTCCCTGCATGGGCAGCAACACCTGCCCCTACACGCGGTCAAATCATCGGAAACATGGGCCGCCTCCTCATGGAACACAAGGACGCTCTTGTGGCCCTCGAAACACGTGAGATTGGCAAGACCCTCAAGGAATCGGGTGGTGAAATTCAGGAAGCCATTGACACCTGTTTGTTCTTCCAATCAGAAGGACGACGACTTTACGGGCAAACCGTCAATTCCGAATTGCCCGACAAGGAACTCTTCACCTACCGCCGCCCGCTGGGTGTGTGTGGCATCATCAACGCCTGCAACTTCCCTTCCGCCGTGCCGTTCTGGAAAATGATCCCCGCCATCATGTGCGGAAACACCTGCGTGTGGAAGAGCCCTCAGGATGCTCCTTTGCTCTCGTTCGCCCTTGCTCGTGTCATGCACGAAGCCGGCCTACCTGACGGCGTCATTAACCTCGTCCACGGAAAGGGAAGTGGCGCAGGCCAATACCTCGTTGACGCTGTGGATGAAGGCTTGGTCAACAAAATCTCCTTTACCGGTTCAACCGGTGTTGGAAAGATGATCGGTGAAGTCTGTGGACGAAACCTGGTCTCCTGTTCGCTTGAGTTGGGCGGCAAAAACCCGCTTGTCGTGATGCCTTCCGCCGACCTTAACAACGCCGTTGAAGGCGCCTACTGGGGCTCCTTTGGTACAGCAGGACAACGGTGCACAAGCCTCGGGAACCTCATCCTCCACGAAGACATCTACGACGAATTCATGGAGCGATTCATGGAGAAAGTCAAGTCAACCCGCATCGGTAATTCACTGGTCCACAAGGACGTCCTCTACGGGCCCATGCTCTCAGAGAAGTACGCCAAGGACTTCCTTGTTGGCCTTGAAATGGCCAAGGCCAGCGGCGCCACACAACTTTGGGGCAAGGGTACCATCACACCCGAGAGCGCCCCGGACAACTTCCTCGGTGATGCCAACGAAGGCGTCTTCATGTGGCCGCACGTGTTTGCAGACGTCACCGAAGACATGGATTGCTTCCACGAGGAGATTTTCGGACCCGCCGTCACCGTCGTGAAGGCCAAGGATTTCGACCACGCTCTGCACTTGGCCAACGCCAGCCCCTATGGATTGTCGTCGGCCATTTACACGAACGACCGACTCGAAGCATACCGCTACAAAACCGGCATCAAAGCAGGCATGACCGGCATCAACAACTCCACGACTGGGGCTGAAGCACACCTGCCGTTTGGCGGTGTCAAGGGCTCGGGCAACGGTACTCGAGAATCAGGCATATGGGTGATTGAAGCCTACTCGTATTGGCATGCTGTCAACGATGAACTGTCCGGAAAACTTCAGTTGGCCCAAATGGACGTCGATGAGATTGAAATGGTTGAGGCCGAAGTAAATTGGTCGGAATTGGCCTGATATTCTTCCAAAACCGTTCTGCGGCTCAATGGTGAACCTCAAAGACCCTGCGCCACTCGGATAGCATGTTCCCGTAAGGGAACAGGGGGAAATTGCATGGGTGAAGGCATAAAACTCCCCGTCCTGAACGGACTGGGGCGCACCAACCGGATCGACAACTGGTGGAGCCAGCCCGTTGCCATGGGAACCGGCCTAACCGCCGCCCTCATCTACACGTTCTGGCGGTTGTTCTTCTACGATGCTGACATTTCCTACAAACTCCATGGAAGCACGGTGATGTCGCCCATCTTTTCTCCAAATGTCCTCGAATGGGACTTGTTTGGCCTGTCAGCGTGGAATCACCCCGAATGGGTCAACGCCGCCATTCTCGTCCTGTGGATCCCCTTTGGATTCAGGGGTACTTGCTACTACATGCGCCGCGTTTACTATCGCACCTTCTTCGCCAGTCCAACGGCGTGTTGGGTCGACGAGCCTGAAATCAACAAAGCAATCGGGTATCAAGGGGAGCGAAGGATGTTCCTCTTCAACAACCTCCACCGATACTTCCTCTACGCTGCTATGGTGATTATTCTCATCAAGTGGTGGGACGTAACCCACACCATGCACTTCCACTCCGCTGCCCACGAAGGTTATGGCCTCTCCATCGGAACCTTCGTGATGGGTTTTGAAGCCTTCCTTCTCACGATGTACGTGACCTCCTGCCACGCCCTCCGACATCTTGCTGGAGGCATGCTGGACCGCTGGACCTCAAGAATCAGCCGTGTCCGAGGCGTCCTCTTTGGGAAGATCAGCATCGCCAATCGCTCGCATGGATTCTGGTTTTGGACATCACTAACCTTTGTATTCCTCGGCGACATCTGGGTTCTACTGGTCGCAGAAGGGCGGGTCAACGACATGGTGCTTCTTGTGATCTGAGGTGAGACAATGACTGAGAACATTACCAACCACGAATACGATGTCATCATCATCGGTGCTGGCGGTGCAGGTCTACGGGCCGCCATCGAAAGTGCCCGAAGCGGTGCCAAAACGGCCATTATCACCAAGTCCTTGCTTGGCAAGGCCCACACCGTCATGGCCGAAGGCGGCTGTGCAGCAGCTCTCCAAAACGCCGATCCAAGGGACGGCTGGAAGGTCCACTTCCACGACACCATGAAAGGAAGCAAGTGGCTTGCTAACTGGCGGATGGCAGAATACCACGCCAAGGAGGCTCCCGACCGCGTTCGAGAATTGGAACAGTGGGGAGCCGTTTTTGACCGCACACGAAAGAACCTCATCAACCAACGAAACTTCGGAGGTCACACCTTCCCACGCCTCGCTCACGTCGGCGATGCAACCGGGCTCGAGATCATTCGCACCCTCCAGGAAAGGGGCATTCACGAAGGGATTGACATCTTCATGGAATACACCGTCCGCACCCTCCTCAAGGAAGGCGACCGAGTCACGGGCTGTGTGGCCTACACCCGAGTTGATGGTGACATTCACGCCTTCTCCGCCAAGTCCGTGGTTCTAGCAACCGGTGGCATCACCCGATGCTGGTCGGTCTGTTCAGGCTCCTGGGAGTACACCGGAGATGGCCATGCCCTCGCATTGTGGGCAGGTGCTGAGCTTCGAGACATGGAGTTCGTCCAATTCCACCCAACCGGCATGGTTTGGCCTCCCTCCGTGCGAGGCATCCTCGTGACCGAGGGTGTTCGAGGCGAAGGTGGTCGGTTGACCAACAGCGAAGGGAGCCGGTTCATGTTTGATTACGTTCCCGAAATGTTTGCTGGCGACCATGCAGACACCATTGAAGAATCTGACCAGTGGGTCGAAGAAGTGGTCAGCGGTAAGCTCGCCACCGTTCGTCGCCCACCCGAACTCTTGACCCGGGACGTTGTGGCCAAGGCCATCAACTCCGAAGTGAAAGCCGGTCGAGGCTCCCCGCACGGCGGTGCCTTCCTCGACATCTCCCACCGTGGTGAAGAAGCAATTCTCAAGAAACTCCCCTCCATGCACCATCAATTCAAGGAACTTGCTGGCGTTGACATCAGCAAAGAACCGATGGAAGTCGGACCAACCGCTCACTACGTGATGGGAGGAGTCCGAGTTAACGCTGAGTCCCAAGAGACCACCGTTCCAGGCCTGTTTGCTTGCGGAGAAGTCGCCTCAGGCCTTCACGGAGCGAACCGATTGGGCGGAAACTCGCTTTCTGACCTCATCGTGTTTGGTAAGCGGGCTGGTGAATATGCCGCCAAACGTGCCAAGGACCTCGCCCAACCCGCCATCGACGAAGAACAAGTCGGACGAGCGATTGACGACATGCTCGCTCCTTTGATGCGAGAAGGCGGAGAAAACCCCGGTCAAATCTACGATGAGATGCGCGACATGATGCAAGCCAAGGTCGGCATCATCCGAACAAAGAACGAACTTGACGAAGCCCTTGGCGACATCAAATCGTTCAAAGAGCGAGCATTGGCCTGTTCATCGGGAACCTCCCGGAAGTACAATTCAGGCTGGCACCAAGCTCTCGACCTCATCAACATGGCCGATGTTTCACACGCCGCCACCTTGGCTGCCATCACCCGAGAAGAAAGCCGAGGAGGCCACACCCGCGACGACTTCCCTACCCCTGAAGATGACTACTGGGGCCAAACTTTGAACATCATCTGGATGGAAAATGGCGAGATGAAAATCCGTCAAGAGCCGGTTGAAGAGATGCGTGATGACCTCAAAGAGGCCCTTACTGAAGTGAAGACGATGATTGCCGAACGTGCAGCAGAAGCAGGAGGCGAAAATTGATGTCGCTCAAAGGAACCACACAATCGTTCAGCATTCTACGAGGTGAAGGCGACGAGGCCGAATTGGAGGCCTACGATCTTGAACTCGACGAGGGCATGGTGGTCTTGGATTGCCTTCACCGAATCCAACACGAACAGGAGCCGGACATGGCCGTCCGTTGGAATTGCAAGGCAGGAAAGTGTGGCTCATGTTCCGCTGAAATCAACGGCCGCCCACGCTTGATGTGCATGACTCGAATGAGCGATGTCGTAGCAGAAACACCTGCAGGCCAGCCCATTGAAATTCGACCCATGAAGGCGTTTCCGCACGTCAAAGACCTCGTGACTGACGTCAGTTGGAACTATGAAGTCGCCCAACGAATCGCCCCCATCAACGGCCCTGAAACCATGGATTGGGAATTCAACCAAATGGAAGCCGACCGAGTGCAGCATTTCCGAGAGTGCATCGAATGTTTCCTCTGTGTGAACACGTGCCACGTCCTTCGAGACCACGCTCTGTTCGATGACTTCGCCGGACCTCGCAACCTTGTCCGCTTAGCGCAATACGAAATGCACCCCCTTGATACGGAGGACCGAGTTCCTGAAATCAAGAAAGAATTCGGTGTTGAGTACTGCAACATTACGCGATGCTGCACCGAGGTTTGTCCTGCTGGCATCCAAATTACCGACGATGCCATCATCCAACTCAAAGAGCGCGTGGTTGACCGATACTACGACCCGTTGCAACGAATTTGGCGAACCATAACGCGAAAGAACGTTCGCTATTGAGCTCAGCCCCGAGCGATGAGCCACTCGCGAATCCAGCTCTCACCGATACCGTCGTAATCCACATCAAGTGGTTGAAGTGGCCGAACGATGACCAGCATGTCCAACTCTCCGCCCCATGAAGCCTTGGCAACCAAAACCACCTCACCGACCTTTGTTCCTTCCGGGTCTGAGCCAAAAGCAGTGGTGTTGATGTTGTAATTCCTGAAGGCTACCGTTTCAATGTCCCCAGAGTCCCAACTTCCAATGATGATGTCGATGGTAGACGGTGCCGGTACAGGTTGCAGCGTGATCTCCTCCGGGTTGAGGCGCACGAAAGGCACCTCTTCGTCAATCAACTCAATCGCTTGATGCAGCCGACCCGTTTCCATGTTCATGAGCGAAGACAAGGTGAGGGCAACCGTATCGGCGCTCACCACACCCGGCTGATGCGGGAGGCGAATCGTGAGAGATTGCAGCACCACCACATCGCTGGTCACCCAAGTGTATTGCTGGCCGGCGGGGTAGATGGGAGCGTGTGGGTTATCCGTAAACAAGGGCCGGCCCCAGTCTTCTGGCGCCACGGGTTGAGACGTGGGAAGAAAGCCGGTTGCCCCCAAACACAAAACTGCAACGCTGAGCGCCAATATTCGGGGTGTTCGATGTTCTGACCAATCTTGGCGTCCTGCTGGACTCAGGACGGAAAGCAAGAGCAACAAGGGAATCGCTAACAGCGCACCTCCCGGTAAAATCCAGATGAGCACTGCGAAAGCGAACGCCATGCGTACCCCATTGGAGCCAATGGTACCGGTCCAGTGGTGTTCCTCAGCATCGTCCGTTCGCCGATGGTAAAGGTACAATGCGAGTCCGCCTCCAGCCAGTGGGGCCAAAGACTGAATCACACCCTGCCACATCGTCAATACCAACCGACAATCAAAACAAGTCCGCCATAGAGGTTCGCCTCTCGCCAAGGTTGAAGCGAGGGTTTAGCATGGAATTGTCCATGGCGGAAGCAATTCTTTCCTTCAAGTCGGTTCAGCACCGGCACGCCATCCCAGCGCCGAAGCTCACTCGGCCATGGGCTACACGAGCCGGTCCCGGCATCGTTGGTGTTTCGCTTGACCTTTACGAAGGGGCCGTTTTGGGGTTAATTGGGCCGAACGGCGCGGGAAAAACAACCCTTCTGAGGATGATGGCTGGCGTCTTGCCACTTCAAGAGGGCCAGATTCAAACCCGCTTTGAAGGAACATCCTGGCAGGAGGTGCCCGACCTTCGCCATTGGGTTGGCCATATGCCCGAACAAGTTCGCTGGCAAGGCCGCTCCACCGTGGTTCAAGCCTTGACCCAACTCGGAGAAATGCGAGGCACATCGGAGAAGAAAATTGAGCAGTTGTTGGCCCTCGTCGGTCTTCGAAGTCGACGAAACGAACCGTTGGATAACCTCAGCCAAGGGATGAGGCAACGCCTCTCAATTGCCGCTGCCCTGCTCGGTTCCCCGAAGGTGTTGTTGTTGGACGAACCCTTCAATGGACTTGACCCGGTAGCAGCGCAGGCCTTCACCGCGCTGGTCAAAACACTGGCTTCGAAGGGTGTGAGCGTGGT
>DUIU01000042.1:8991-9142 GCA_013330155.1 Candidatus Poseidonia sp.
CCGCTTGAGGACGTTGAACGGCGTCTTGGTCTTGATGGACGGTACGTGATGACCGGAACCGGCCCCCTTGACCCAACCTCAATCGCCCATGAAAATGAAATCGTCTCGTTCAAAACCGAACACGAACGATGGACCTTAACGGTGAACGGAA
>DUIU01000042.1:9540-12842 GCA_013330155.1 Candidatus Poseidonia sp.
TGTGTGCGGCGACGGGGATGGATGTGGAAGACATTACCTTGGAAGTAGCCTCATCTGCGATGCTTCCGATGAAGTCCAAGGAGGTGCTGGAAAGTGAGTGACCGTACTCGAATCCTCAAGGTTGCTGCAAGAATTCGCCGGGAGCGACTTGCCGGCATCCGTCTCAAAATCATGCTCCCTATCCTGCTGCTCTTCTTGCCCGGCATGGCATGGGGTTTCTCAGACCCAAACATCGTTCTCCCGGGAGGACACCAACCCGACACACCAATGGAAGTTCTGTTTTACGCTTCACTTGGCGTCGTGTTCGGTGCCACCATGTGTGCGGTCCTGATGGCCTTTGATGGCGTGAGCAAAGATCGAGCCAGTGGAATGTTGGAAGTGAGGTTGGCTCAGCCAATGCCTCGGAGGCATCAAGCAACGGCACTGATTCTTGGACACGCACAATGTATTCTGGTTCCAGTTTACCTCTTGCTTGGCGTATCGGTGTTCCTTGTGCGAATACGACTTGGTGAATGGCCTTCTGCAGGTGAGTTGGCGGTGTATGTACTCTCAACCGGACTCATCGTGGTGTGGTATACGCTGTTTGCCCTCTTGGCCTCAACCTCAGCAAAAGAACAAGGCACAGCCATCGCTTTCGGAATTGGCGTCTGGTTTTTCTTCACGTTCCTGTGGGCGCTGGTGACCACCATGGTCGCCTACGCCTCAGGCGTAGCGGTTGGTGAAGCCAACGACCCCGCTTGGGTCGCGCTGGAAGGCATGCTGGACTTGCTCTCCCCCAACGGCGTCTACCACCATCTCTTGGAAACCCAACTGCCAACGGTTGACCGAGGAGTAGCAGCCTGGCAATCATGGTTGGCTGCTTTGTTGTGGACGTTGTTGCCGTGGTGGGCCCTCCATCATCGTATGGAACGGCTTGTTCCGTGATGAAACCAACCAATGCTTCATGAAGGCGAAACACAACGGTGCATCATGTCACGCCGATTGTCCACACCCCTGTTGTCCCTGCTCATCACGCTGGTTATGCTTGGTGTCACTTCCTCTCCCGCCCTAACTTCCTTCAACGGCAACCCGGCCATTATGTCAACTGAAGGCCGTCAAGACGGCTTGGATGTTGACTGCAGTGGCTACACGTTCGAACACCTGTTTGAGTACGATTTTGCCTTGTTCGAACTTCAAATACTGGATGATTGGGCCACGGGCGACATGGCCGCTAATGCCTGGGTGAACGGTTCCAACTCACCGATTGTTCGCGACAACCTTGACGGATTGTTTGAGGGCTTCCCCGGCGGAGACAACGATTGGATCAGCACCGATGAGCGTGATGCCGTTCGCGGCATTGGACCAAAGTGCATCGCTGACATGGAAACTCGGCTTGGCATGCGAGAGGGAATTCCTCACTCGGGTGGCGTAGACTGGAACGACCTAGAATTCGTTGAAGACGGGATCGCCCTCGATGAGGTCAATTTGGTACCTGAAAGCCATCCTGACACCCGCTCGTGCATCAACAGCGGTCGTTCGCCAGATTGCAAAGAGGTGCCGACCTCAACCACCGAGGACATGGAAATCAGCCTCTTTGTGGCCGATGGCCAAACCAACAATGTTCGTTGGAACCAACTCCCGAACGGTGGTGTATCAAACTTCACGCTGGCCATGAACATCAGTAACATGAGCAATGCTGCCCTGGTTGTGACCTTTCCTGTCCTGCAAGGCTTGCGCCTCTACGATTTCCGAGTGACCGATAACCAGCCCGCAAGCGGAGAAACATGCGACAACATCGGAGAGCCTTCTTTCGTTTACCTTCCAGACGGTGCGCTCAGAGTGACACAACTGGTCGATTTTGACCGGACGCAATGGGACCTGGTCTGCAACATGTTCATGGATTTCACGACAATGGAACCTGAAACCAACGATGTACCCATATGGACCGAAATGGCTCCCGCCAACGGCACCGTCATTCCAACATCAGGGGCAGGAACATGGCGATTTGCTGTGGCCGATACTGGAAACGCTTGGGCCAGCGATGAAAATGGATGGTCTCTTCAGTGCGAGTTTGCTGACGCTGGATGGAGTGTCTCAACCAATGTATTGGGGGATTTCTTCATCACCCAACCGGAAGGCGCAACACAAACCTCTGCAACCTGCACACCGGCTGACCCACTCGGAGCCATGGATGAAAACGATTCGAGAACGTGGACCTTTGGGACGCTCTACACTGCGACTGGAACCGTTGATGAAGACGGAAAGAACGCCCGCCTCACCATCACCTCCACCGGATTGGTCAACGAGTTCCTTTTCTCGGCTCGCGCTCTCCAAAACGGACAGATGGGTGGTGCTGGAGAATCAGTCGCTGTAGCATCCCAGCCAACGATGACGGCCGTCTCCCTGCAAAGCATCCGTCCGGGCGCCTTCACCTTCACTGTCTCAGCCGAGGCATCAAACATGCTGCTCCACGAGGCTGAATTCTCCCTCGGACTGACCAAACCAAACTCACCTCCATCCGTTTCGGTAGCGGTCAACTTTGACGGTCTAAACGCAACATGGGATGAGAGTCAGCTCAAGTTTGAGATGTATGGTTTGGTCTCAGACCCGGATTTGGAAGCGGTGACCATGAGCCTGACGATTTGCGGTGCAGACTACCAAGGATTTGCCATTGACGGGATCAATTGGGTGGTTGAAGTCTCAACCGCGATCTGTCTGGCCAATGGACTCACCGACTACAATGTCATCATAACCGCAGTTGACGAATCCGGCGCCTCCACGCAGCTGGCAGTCGGGATTCCAAGCCCAATGGTAGACGATGTTGCACCCGTGGCGCAACCGGCCCTTGAAGCCGAAGACGGAGCCTTGCCATCCATCACGTTCCTAGCGACACTTTCGATGCTTGGTGCAGCCCTTTTGGTTCAGCGACGAAGGCCTGAGTAAAACCGACAACACCAAAAGGACTTGGCCGCAGGATTGAACAGGTCTTGAGATGTTCAGTGGAACCGTTGAGTCAAAAAGCCATGAAGGTGGCTTACTGGTGCATTTTGACGGCTCGTCGCCAGCGCTCAATGCAATCATGATCCGTTCGGATGACGGTTCTTACATTGGAAAGGTCGATGGTGTCATTGGAAACACCGACCATCCGCTTGCCCATATCGCTCATATTGACCGCTCTTTGGACATGGATGCACTGATTGGTGTAACCGTTTCTGTTCGCCCAAAAAAGCCGAGAGAAGAACGCAGCGACCGAAGAGGCGACGACCGACGACAAGGCGGACGAGACAACCGAGGGTTCAGAAACGACCGAAGAGGCGACGACC
>DUIU01000042.1:13203-13542 GCA_013330155.1 Candidatus Poseidonia sp.
CGACGACCGGCGACAAGGCGGACGCGATAACCGAGGGTTCAGAAACGACCGAGGCGGTCCCCGCCAACAGGAATACAACGATTGGACATGCCCGAAGTGTAACAACTCAAACTTTGCACGACGAACCGTATGCAATCGATGCGAAGAACCTCGTCCTGCTGGAAGTGGAGGTGGCGAGCGCCGAGACCATCGCCACCAACACGACCGAAGGGGGGGCGACCGACGACAGGGTGGGCGAGACAACCGCGGATACCAAAACGATCGAGGTGGGCAACGGCAACAGCGTGGCACCTTCAACGATAACGATTGGACATGTCCGAAGTGTAACAACTCGAATTT
>DUIU01000042.1:13871-14013 GCA_013330155.1 Candidatus Poseidonia sp.
AGAAACGTATGTAACCGATGCGATGAACCTCGCCCTGGCGGTGGAGGCGGCGGTCGGGGTGGACCACGAAACAACGACCGAAGACAAGGTGGAGGCGGTAATTATCAGCGCTCCTCATACGGTGGCGACCGACGACAAGGCG
>DUIU01000059.1 GCA_013330155.1 Candidatus Poseidonia sp.
GCCACCATGAAGTGGGTCGTCCAGTGGTGAACCGCTCGCAAGATGTATCCAAACGGCAACTCGGTCATGATGTACTGCATGCTGGCGTAAGCCGGGGAAGGGTCGCCTTCTCCACCAGGAACGTAGTAGATGCCGAGGACTGTTCCCGTGATGACGAGGATGATGAAAGAAAGGAAGGAAATACCGCCAAGGCAGTAGAGTGGATACCAATACCAAATGATTCGGAGTTTGTACTTCTCAGCGTGGGTAAGTGGCATTTGACGGTGCATGTTGTAGTAGGCGCCTTTGGACATGTTCCAGTAATCTTGGAGACGGAAACGGGTATCAAGCCATGAAAAGACCCACAGGAACGAACGTTCTGCAACACCCATTTTGCCGGTTGATTCAACCGCTCGAAGAATGTCTCTTCGAGGCATTTCTTCGTTCTCCTTGCGGAGGGTGAAGGCAACCAGTAACACCAGGAAGGCGATAAAGAACCATAGAATCCAGAACATTGTCGTCATCGTATCACCTCAATCGCAGTATGTGTACCAATCCACGTAGTCAGTCAGGCCTTCAATGACGCCACCGTTGAGCTGAATCGGGATGATGGGGAGGCCCACAGGAGCAGGTCCACCGGCTCGACGAATGCCAGCGTAGTTGAACGTGGCTCCGTTTGAGCGATTCCGGTTGGTGTTCATCTCAAGAGCGGTTGGATCAAACCGGGAAGAGTGACAAATGCAGAACATCTTGGTGCCACCATCGTCGCCCCCACCAGGCGTCCAAGAGTCTTCGGTGAAGGAATTGGAAACGAGTTGCCATCCGGGAATGCAGCACAAGTGCGTGCAGCGACCGAAGACCATCACGAGGTCTTCGGAAGGCATCAAGCGGGGGTCAACTTCAGCAAGGTCTTCAAAGTGACCGACGTACTTGCCGGTCTCATCGTACCCTTCCATGAATTGGAAGCGAGCCTTTCCGTTTGATTCGGGAGTGCCGGCATATTTCGAGTGCGTGACGTAGTTGACAACAACTGGGACACCGTTCCAAACTCCAGCCGCACCGGCCGTACCGGTTGATGAACTGGCAGCTTCGGCCTCAAAGTCGGCTTTGGTCATGGGCTGCAAGTGCTTTGCCCCGTACCATGCTTCGTCTTCGCGACCTTTGGCCCAGAATTGAACAGCGAGGTCGCCACCACCGCCGCCACCTGGCGGAAGGAGAATGGAGGCGAACCCAAGCATGCCGATGGAGGCGGTCAATACACCTGCAGCGGTGTTGAATCCGTAGCGAAGAAATTGACGACGGTTGATCGACGTCGTTCCAGCATCCATGCTGTCTGAGCCGTCGGATGGGGCGGGTTTGAGTTCGTATTCACGTGCCATATCGCCTCACCACTTGTACTCCCGCCAGTCTTTCTGGTGCTCTGGAATGAATTTGTTTTGAGCGTGCTTGACGATGATGGTGTCGGGAAGAACGAATTTCAGGTAGATGATGCCCATCATGATGAGCGTGGTCATGGTCATGGCGAGGTGGAAAGAGAGTTGCTGTTGGTCCCAACCTTTGGCCAAGCCGTAAATCATGGAAAAACTCCAGTAGCAAATCCAAAACAGCCCCCAGCCGAGGAAGAAAATCGTGAGGTAGGAGGCCCCAGATGGTGCCAAGGAGGCGCTGACGATGGTTCCCGGTTCGGCGACGTTGAAGACGCCGTGGTCAATTGCACTCGACATCTGCTCTTCCGTGAGTTCAGCGTCCTCAAGGGCTGTCCTTGCATCATCAACGGCGATGCTCCCGTCGGCGACACCTCGAAGCAAGGTCGTGATTGTGTCGTCCATCACTGATCACCTCGGCGCATGAGTTTGTATCGAAGACGAAGCTGGTTGCTACGGCCCTTGTACGAGGTCGAAAAGCCATAGCGAAGCAGGAGGCCGGCGAAGATAACCACGCCAATCACCGCACCGAAGCCAAGCAGGCCAAGCCAGTGAGCACGAAGTTTGGCCCCCATGTGATGGAGGTCAACGCCATGGTGAGCAGGTTCGGGAGGGCTAACGTTGCCGTCCCCGGCAAAGAGCGTCCGGGTGCCCATGGCCGCAGAGGCCTCATCGCCTTCGTTGAGGGCGAAGTTGAGTTGATTCCAACGGTCTTCCACGCCAGGCACTTGGTCGCCGTTGACGGAGTTTCCAACGATCCAGAAGTTGACGGTACCGGAATCGGCTTCGGGAGCCGTCCAGTCAAACACCCAAGCTCGGTCTTCGTTGGCCGAAGAGGCCTCGGTGTGAGTCAGGGTTTGCTCATCGAGCGCACCGTCAATCTCCCAGTTTTGAGCCACATCGCTTGCAAGGGTTCCAAGAGAAACTCGCATGGAGAAACCGGCGGTGTAGGTGCCCGTCGCAGGAGGTCCCCCAATCAACTGAAGGTGGAGCGTGTATGTCTCTCCGGCGACATAAGCGAACGGAACGTCAACGAGAATGACTTGCACAGCGTTGTCGGCGACCTCGTTGTGGCAGAGGCAACCAGATTTGGCGACATCGTCGATGTCAACCTGCCCGGTTGAGCCTTGGTGAGATTGAGCGCCCCCAATGCCGCCGTGATAGGACGATGCAAGCGTTGGAAGCAGCAGCAGTACCCCGACCATGGCAAGCAGGGCTGTGCGCGATGAACGAGTAGATCTGTGCATAGTCTCACCCTTGCAATCTTTCCGACCTGCAAGGACTCCTTAAACATTGCCAGCAAATCACCACTTTAGGTGCGGCGCAGTGTAGCGTTTTTTGAGAGATTTTCGGCCGCCTATTTATCAACTTGTGAAAGTAACAAATTCCCCAAGGAAGAGTTCATCAATTTGAGCGCGTTCGTCCATGATGAGGACCATGACCAACTACGCTTTTGATAACACCTACGACCTCTCCGAACAGCAGCTTCAGCAGCTTGACGAGGCTGAAGATTTGATGCTCAAAGGATCACTTGGAAAAGCAGAAGAAATCCTGCTCAGCATGTTGAAGGAAGACCCAGAATGCATACCCGTCCTCTCAAACCTCGGACACATGTACGGACGCCATTTGTCAGAATTCAAGACCGCCGTTGAATATTATGACCGCGTCTTGGCCCTCGAACCGGACAACGCTTGGGCAAGGGATGCACGTCGCCGATACCTGCGCTACATTGACTGAATAAGGACACCAAAGTTCATTGAGATGGCGCACACCGTAGCCACCATGGACCCCTCCAACATTCTGATTGCCGGAGTGGGCGGCATCGGATGCTCGTGGGCCCACCAAGCCCATCAAAAGTGCCTCGGAAGCGCCCACTTGGTGCTCATCGATGCTGATGATTCCAGTTTCCAAACCGGAGATGAAGTTCACGTGCTCCGCCTTGGACATGCATTGGACAGCGTAGGTTGTGCCGCTTTACCTCCCCTCGCCGAGCAACGAATGCGAGGGTTGAGCACCATCACCAATCAGCTGCTTGACGCAACGGAACTCGTCATCCTCCTCACGGGCCTTGGTGGCGGGGTAGGCACCGGTGCAGCCCACGAATTTGCCCGCCAAGCACGTCAATCTGGAGCCATTGTCCTCGCCGTTGCAGGCCTACCTTTCGAGAGCCAGCCCACGCGAATGGAAATCGCCCAGGAGGGACTGGAACGTCTCGAGCATACCGCTCACATTACCGTTCGACTCTCCCTAGATCGACTCGCCCGACAAGCGAGGGAGAAGGGGCAATTATGGCAAATGGGGGCCGAATGGATTGAAGATTTGGTGGACGGTTTGGTCCGAACATTGATGAGAATGGGGCTAATCAACCTTGATTTGATGGACTTGCGGGCGATTGTTGATCAAACTGGCGAGGCCACGATGTTGGTCGGCGTTGGACGCCCCGACGACCCAAAAGGAATCTTGGAGGCCGCCTTGAAAGCACCGCTAGCGGCCATGGACGTTGGTGGAGCAAAAGGTTGCCTCATCCAAGTCGAAGGTGGGCTAGGCATGACCATCGGACAAGTCGATGCCGTTGCCGACCTCTTCACGAGCGCTCTCGACACGGATGCACAGGTCATTTTGGGAGCGCGAGTCAGTGAAGACTTGGTTGACACCATTCGAGTCGTCACACTCTTGGCCGGCATCCACCCGGCCTAATCGAGAAGTTCGATTTCATCATCGTCCCAAGAGACATCGTTCGCCAACACTTCAGGTTCAGACCAAGAGACCCCTTCGCCAATGGAAGGAGGCGTGGCATCGTCCTTCGAAACATCATCAGCATCGACCGCTTGGGCCATGGTTTCAGAGTCTGGAGTTTCGGCGGCATCTCCATCAGGAATATCTTGTCCTTCAACGGCGGGCATGGCATCTTCGACGACCTGTTGAATGCGCTCGGTGGCCTTCACGCCACCCATCGTTGCCTCGAGAACCCGAGGTTGCATCCAAAGGAACGTAAGAACAACCACGAGGTGGCCAGCCATCATGACGTTTCTCACATCATTGAGCACGGTGGTAAGCATGGCCACACTCCCCGCGTAGGCATAGCCAAAAGCAAGACCAATGGGTAAAGCATTGTTGGAGTTAACCAACTTCATCGTGGAACGATACGAGCGAGAGGTCAGCCCCCAGATGGCCATCAAGACCGTGAACATCATGAGAAGAAATTCCTCCAACATCAGAAGGCTGTTGCTTGGGGCAATAACCCAGTGCCGCCAAACGGTGAGGAGGTGCCATGCAATCAAGAGCTGGCTGAGCAGCATCCAGCGGTTTGAAAACGAATGGAAATCCGAGCGCGAGGAGGCGTGAAGCCGCCCTGGATACGACCGGCGCCAGGCCAGAACAAAAACCGCCGTCAAGGCAACGAAAAAGAGGGCGTGGTCCAAGAAAAACTGGGCAGGAGCCAACGACCCGCCCGCCATCCATTGGAATCCCGCAATGAGGCCTCCAGCAAGGCCCATCAAAAGAAGATAGGAGAATGCTGTGTGCCGACGAAGTCCACCTTCGACTCGATCCCCAGCTTCAGGAAGTTTGGAAGCGGCCAGCGAGGCAAGCCAGCGGCCAAAACCTCGCCCTTGGACGATAGCCCAAACCACAAAACAGGAAGAAAGAAGCACAGGTAGCAAACCCGTCAAGTCCCCAAGCGCCCCTTGTTCACCAACCAAAGCCAGGAGGGCCAAGAGCACCACCACTGACATGGTGAGCGGGAAGATGCAGATTCGGAAGGAAAAAACGGTCCGCTTTATCCGACCTTGGTCAGGTGAGTCAGCAGCATCGGGCAGTTGTATCCAACCTTGAATGCGACCACTTCCGGACAGCATTCCAGTGAGGAGATAACCACCTGAGAGAGAGATGAAACCCAGGGCGCTCATCGATTCGCTTCCAGCCACGGCCATCATTTGCAGCAGCAATGAAAGGCCAACAATGAGGACGAGGTGCGGGAGTGTTTTGCCGCTCAAGAGAAGTCGCAAAAGGCTCCACAAGGAGGATTCTTCCGCTTTGAGTTCGTCAAGTGGAGTCCCCTCGGTCGCCTCAACGGGCGCTGACTCATCACCTTCCATGGCAATTCCTGACCGTGACCCGTTTTGAGGGTATTCCTCACCTGAGAAGTCAAACATCATGAAGAAGAAGGCCCTCGGATGTTTTATGGCCAAGCGATTGACCAAAGCACTGCGGGAAAAGCGGCGCTGGGTAGGTGTCATGGTTGACCCATCATGCCAAAACCGAGAGGAGGTTGAAAAGCGCCTCAACGCATTGGCGTCATCACTCGATACCGAGGTCAACCTCCGCTTGATGGACTGGTGGCCCCTTGATCGGAGGACATCGCTTGGAGAACCCACGCCTTTGACTACCGACCACCCCCATGTCGCTTTGGCCGTGATACGTATACATCTCAAAGATGCCCGCCTTCTCCGCGGCCTGCTCGAAAGCAGTTCAGCCCTCGAGCAACACGGCCTGCAGAGCCTTACAACCAGCGGGAAGATTCGCCTCGTCAGAGAGCGATTGGGCCTTCCACGTCCAAAACGGCACACCCAAAAGTGACCAAATACCCTCGTTCGGGAAAGGCGCCAGCCATGTGAATGAGCCGCAGGCCTCAAGTGCCATCGCAGGGACGACGGGACATGGGTGGAGGAGGCGCGGCCCCGAAGATGAAGATGAGTGATGCGCTCATTCTCACAGGCCTCACGCTTCTTCTCGGAGGCTTATTCATGCACGCTTGGGTAACCCCCATCAGCCACGGAGCCGAAGACCCACCGTACACCAACGGGGCATCCATGATGAAAGATGATACCTTTCGCATTGGTGTAACCGTTGACAACGAAACAACGCTTCGAATCGTCCTCAAGGACGCAGTTGGGGATATTTTGAGCGCAGAATCCTTCGTCCTTGCAGCCGGTGAAGAACATGTTGAAGAACTCACAATGACCACTGGTGGATTCTACAGTTACGAACTTGACACGAAAAACACCAGCGCCACCATCACGGTGGACATCGAGCGCAAGTTGATGTTGGACATGCTTCCGTTTCCGTTTGGCGCCCTGTTCCTTGCTCTAGGAATCTATCAGCGGACTGCCTCCAGCCCGGACGATGAAGTGTTGGACGCAGAGTTAGAGGATTGACCACGTCAGCAATTCAGGGTCGTCCATGGCTTCTTCGCCCCCTTTGAGAACCAAAGCACCGCCATCATCAAGGCCATCGACGGCCAATTCCTCACCTCTATAGAGTGGATTGCCAAGGGTAGAAAATCCATGCATGACGGCAGCCTCAATCCGAACCGAATCGACCGTGGACGAAGGTACACCAATCAAGGACTCAAACAGCGATGCAACCACGGCATGAACTGCGGAGTGGAGCGCGCCAGCATCCGCATTGAGACCAAGCTCAGCAAGACCAGAAAATCCCCCCTCGTACGAGGCCTTGGTGTTCACCCCAATTCCAAGTACAAGTCGATGTTTGCGTCCTTGTGAAACAGCCTCGAAGAGGACCCCTCCGGCTTTCCCCATACCCCCCTTGGCTGTGCGGATGTAAACATCGTTCGGCCACTTGAGGCAGACATCGTTTTCATCGCACAAAGACCAACCTTTTAGGAGCCGAACGAGGGCTTCACCAACCCTGAGTTGATCCATGGTGCTGTGACCCCAGGCATGGCCATCCTCCACCAGC
>DUIU01000087.1 GCA_013330155.1 Candidatus Poseidonia sp.
GAGATGGCCACTGCACCTGTTTCTCCAGCACTCTCATCGGCAGAACGGGATTTGCATCGCCACGCAGGTTGTGGCCACACGGCGCGCCCCAGCGATGAGCAACCGCTTGAGGGTGAACTCAACGATCTTCCGCACATGGAGCCGTTGGCCCAGTTTGCCGACTCCTACATTCTGGTTCAGGCTGAAGACGAGTTGTTGCTCATCGACCAACACGCCCTCCACGAACGGGTTCGATACGAACGGCTCCGGCACAGTGGACAAGCATGGGAGCCACAACAACGTCTAAGCCCACTTGAATTGGACCTTGATGCACGCCAATCAGCCCTGGTTGATGCCCACCACAAGCGGTTGAACGAGCTTGGTTTCCACTTGGAAGAAACGAACGGTTCGTGGATGCTCACGGCTTCACCTCGGCTCTTAGAGGGGGAGGAAATTCGCCGCTTTTTCATTGATTTGCTGCAGGATTTGGCACAGGACGGTGGACCGCTTGAAACACTTGAATCCAAAAAGGACCATATTGCATTCATGAACGCTTGCCGTGGGGCTGTAAAAGCCAACGACAATTTGACGCTCCCTGAAATGCGGAGGCTACTGGACGACATGCGACGAATACCGAACCCATGGGCGTGCGTCCATGGACGCCCAACTTCACTGCGTATCTCAATCGACAGTCTTGACCATCACTTCGGGCGGCATGGTTGATTCATTCAGTTCGCTTGAGAAGAGGCTCAATCGCCACCCCAACCGCCTGCCAACGCTGAATCGCTTCAGGGTCAGCAACTTCGTGAAGGTCGGCACCTTCGATGAAGACGTCCCCCTCACAACCCATAGCCAGCACGAGGGCGGTCATTTGCATGCGATGGTCGCCGTAAGTCTCCACCTGCCCTTCAGGGGAACGAAGCTGTTGCCCACCCGGTACGGTAAGACGCCCATCGGCGAAGGAGGCATCAAGGCCGAATTGTTTCAACAACGCCACCGTACCTCGGGTCCGGTCGGTTTCTTTGTAGGCCGCATGCTGGGCCCCGATGATTTCTCCGCCTTTTGCAAGGGCAAGCAAGGCAGCAACGGGTGTGATCAAATCGTTTCCATGCCGAAGGTCAATGATGGCGTGTTGGCCACCGGAAACATTGGAGATGGTGGAATCTTTCAGCTGTAAACCAAAGAAAGGAGCGAATTCAAACAGCACTTCATGGCCCAATGCATCTCGGAGTTCGGGAACGTGTTCAATCTCCACCAATGATTGGGACACCTTGGCCGCGAGGAAAGCAAAGGAAAGCATCGAAGCATCTGGCGGAAGGACGATGGAAGAACCGTCAATCTTTGGCGTCCAAGGATGGAGTTCGCCTTGATGGATGGAGGGTGAAGCACCGGTTTGTTCGCAGAGGAGTTTGGTGAGTTCACTGTGTCGCAAAGAGACACCAATCCCCTGATTTTCGAGTCGAACAGGGGATGGCAGGGAGGCAGCAGCGAGGCAAAGCGCCGTTGTTGGTTGACTTGAAGTGGAGATGTCCAAGGTGAGCGAACCAGTGGGATTCCATGGACCCACGAGATGAAGAGGGAGGTTTTCACCGCCCTCGATGCGAGAGACCTTCACCCCAAGTTGCTCGAGAGCCCCGGCCATCACGTCGTGATTTCGAGAGCGTAATGAAGCATCACCATCAACCGTTACTGGGTCTTTTAGGCGCGCACAGAGGGCCATTAAAATGCGGAGTGCCGTGCCTGAATTTCCAGCATCGAGAACGCTGTTGGGAGGTTTCAATCCGGCCACACCAACGCCTTCGACGCACCAAGAAACGGTTCCTTGAGGAGGCTTCACAGAAGAATCATTTCCGCTGACCAAGACCTCTCCGCGATGGTTCAGGTCCGTGATACGAACTCCCAATTGACTCAAGCAGCGGCGCATGGAAAGGATATCCTGTCCAGCATGTGCAAGGTTGTGAATCACTACTTTTTGCTCTGATTGAGCGGCCAACGCCAGCCAGCGAATGGCATGACTCTTCGAGGGTGGAAGCCGCCATTGAATCCGTTCTATAGACATTTTTTGTCGAGTATTGACCAACAAAACAGGGGAAGAGAGTTCTTCCTCAACGGGGGCGGAATGGCGGTCCATTCCCGTATTGCCCATGGCCCCTGCTCGGCTCACTAAGCCATGAACCCTTGTAATACAGGTTCAAGAACCGGTAGGCGGTCACCAAACCATGCGACTGGTGGACCGACGTGAGCGTCCACTGCACGACCTTCGCATATCCATCACTGACCGTTGCAACTTTCGTTGCACCTATTGCATGCCTCGTGAGCACTTTGGACCCGAACATGACTTCCTAAAACGAGAGGCTTTGCTAACCTACGAAGAGATCACAACGGTAGTGCGGGCTCTGCTTCCAACCGGGCTTCGCAAAGTAAGGCTCACGGGTGGTGAGCCACTCTTACGCCGGGACATCAACACCTTAATCGCCATGATTCGAGAGATTGGCCCCGATTTGGATATGGCATTGACAACCAACGGCGCCCTTCTGAAAAGGCATGCTGTTGGACTTCGAGAAGCAGGCCTGGACCGAGTAACCGTTAGCTTGGACGCCATGGACAAAGCGGTTTTTCAAGCCATGGCCGATACAACCCAACACACACCTGATGATGTCATGGAAGGCATTGACCATGCCTTGTCAGCAGGATTGGGAGTTAAGGTGAACACGGTCATTCAAAAAGACGTCAATGAAATACAAATCCCGAAATTGGCGGCTGCTTGCGTTGAGCGAAACATTCCGCTCCGATTTATCGAGTACATGGACGTTGGAAACACCAATTCCTGGGTCTTTGACGAAGTGGTATCTGGGGCCGAAATTCGGCGAAGGCTAGAAGAGCAATACGGGGCGTTAATCCCTGAAAAGCCAAAGCACAAGGGCGAGGTTGCCCGAAGGTACAAAACCACGGCAGGTGCTGAGTTCGGTTTCATTGAATCCGTGACCAACCCGTTTTGCGGGAATTGCACCCGCGCTCGCTTGTCAGCACACGGTTCGCTGTACACCTGCTTGTTCTCCTCAAAGGGCAATGACCTGAGGGGCTTGCTAAGAATGGGAGCAGACGAGGCAGCATTGTCCCTCGCCATCCAAAACATCTGGCAGCGTCGAGAGGACCGTTATTCAATGGAAAGAGCAACCCTAGAGGAACACGAACCGAAAGTCGAGATGTCCTTTATTGGCGGATGAAGTCACGTCATAGCGGGCAGGGAAACATCCACGATCAAGGCACTTGATGTCTCATCGACAAGGCGGAAGCGCCAGGTTCCATCGTTCGCCCCGATGGTTTCAGAATCGATGACGAAGTAATCACCTTGGGTGACGGAATATCCTGCATCTCGGTCGTGGAAGGAGATGTTGGTCCCAATCACGCCATAGACATCGGCATCCGAGACCTGGCCACGTATGGGGAGGTATTCCGTGGTGTTGGCTGGAAGGAGATCAAACTGCAAGCGCCCAGGGTCAATGGATTGGTCAAGGCTCGTGATTCGAACCACATGGAAGCCATTGTCCAGGGCTCGAACGCTGACCGTTGCTTGAGGAGCGGATTTCTCAACGGTGGTCAAGGCCCCCTGCATCAGCACGAAAACCATGCTGGAAAGCATGACTGTAATGGCGAGCAGCAAAACGGTCGCAATCACCGGGCTGACCGCATCTTCGTCTCGGCGAATGGACCCTCCCATGAGACCTACGGGGTCGTCAAATCACTTGAACACACCGATGCAGCCACGGGTCCATGCCTTGATTTGCCCCGGTTGAAGAACCACCACATCGGCAATCGGTTTTCAGGCGTGCCGATCTTTGACGATGTTGGTGATGAGCAGCATCATCTCCTTGGCTTCACTGTCAGGGAAACGGTTGAGTTCTGCTTGAGCACGTTCAAGATGGGTCCGCACAAGAATTTCAGCATACTCCATGCTGCTTGAGCGTTCAAGAAGCCCCATCAGTTCATCGAAATCATCATCGGTGAAGGATTCAATGAGTTCTGAAAGGCGTTGCCTGTGTGTTCCATGGGAAAGGGTGAGAGCATGAATGAGGGGGAGGGTCATCTTTCCTTCGTAGACGTCTGCACCCCGCGGTTTCCCCATGCGCTCATCTCCGCGAAGGTCAAGGATGTCATCGACGAGTTGGAAAGCAATTCCAAGTTCCATTCCAAATCGTTCCAGTGCCCTTGCATGTTCTTCGTCAAGCCCAGCGACAAGGCCAGCTGCATAGCAGCCTGAAGCAAATGGACCTGCGGTTTTCCCCTTCACAATGGACAAGTAATCCTCTGGCGAGGTCGCTAAATTCAACACATGATCGAGTTGGTGGAACTCAGAAACGGCGATGTTGGCGCAACATCGAGCGATGACGGATACAATCTGCTCTGAATAACGACCTCCGAGGCCAAAGCCTTGGACAAACAACCAGTCGCCAGCGATGACCGCTTTTGCTTGCCCAGCCTGGGCATGAATGGTGGGGATTCCTCGACGTTGTTGCGCCTCATCGTTGATGTCATCATGAACCAGCGTTGCCGTGTGAATCAATTCGAAGGCAAGGGCGAGGGGCATGACATCATCTTGCTTCGTGCCACCCGCAACTTGGTAGGCCAGAAGGAAAAGAATTGGACGCAAGCGTTTTCCACCAGCATTCAAAACCCGCCCGGCTTCCAAAGCAACCTCTCCCGCCCCCAATTCAACCTCGGATTGGATGAGGGCGTGAAGGGCATGATTGACCTCCTCACGCATCCGCTCGAGGGCGGTATGGAGCGTTTCAACATTCGGGCGCACAACCTCCCTAGGAGGGTGGGCTTCTTAACCGGTCGTCCACGCCCTTAACCCGTGAGGGGCGACCCTCGCCGAAGGTGAAACGATGGAAACCAGTGAGCGTCTCGTGATTCTCACCACGCCCTCTCGCAACGATGGAGTTCGCCTTCACATTGAGCGTGCCGTCCAAACCCATGGGAAAAACCAGGACCTTCTCCTCAAGCAATTGCCGCACATGGAAACGGCGATTGAAACCCTCAAAGGCGGCACGGGAGACATCGTCGCCATGAGCGCTTTGGACTGGCAGAAATATGATGTTCAAGGCTTGAGTATCGTTGGGCTCTTGTCGCGAAAAGAGCCAACATGGGTGCTGGTTTCGGACGATAAGCCAGAATATCTTGAACAAGGAGCGCTGGTTCTTTGCGAGCATGAGTTGCTCCAACGGCAGATGAAGCGCATGCGTCCCGACCTTCGGTTGGAGCGTATCGAGGAAACAGTGCAACGGCTCAAAGCTGAGAAGGACGTTGCGGAACTGGACGAGGAAGATATTTGGCCGTGGGTTGAAGAGCAGCGATTGCAAGGAAACCTGGACGGTTTCATTGTTCCAAGAGCGATTCACGCAGGCCATCGGATGAAAGGGCGTCGACATACGCTCGGCCTTCAGCGAGACCAAACCGAAAGCAACCGTGAACGATTCATCCCTCCACCGCTGTATGGATTTACCATCTTGGTATCGCGGCAAGGATTTCCCAAAGCCAGTGTAAGGGAAATGCTCGACCCAAGTGCCGAATTGGCCTACCGCCTGGAAGCATCATTGATGGAAAGTATCGACCCGAAACTCAGGCCCATTGTCGGAGCATACATCGAACAGCGCAAGATCTCAACCTTCCTGAAGAAGGCAACAGAAGACGGTGATGAAACACTCCTGAACACCTTGGTCAACCCCAACAAAAAACGAGCGGCTTACAAAAGTGGCCCGAGGGTAGAAATGCTGATCGAGACACTGACCTCAGACGGCACAGTAACCGCTGCTTGTGAACGAATTGTCCAACCCGAAAACAGCCAAATGGGATTGGTGACGTTGCTGAAGGAATTCATGGACCTCCTCAGCGTGATGACCACCGACCACGAAGCTACAAAACGAAACATTCCGGGAATGCCTGACAGTTTCATGGAACCGAAACCACGGCTTATGGACTTGGATGAATAACCCAGCCTCCGCGTCGCTAAAGACCTGCAAGAACGGGCTTCCTCTTCCCTGTTTGACAGCGAAGACATATATGCTTTCAATGCGGCAAAACCCGTAGAGGTGAGGCACCAATGGACACGTCAGCGATGTTGGGTGAACTTTACCAAGCCCGTTTTGATGCCCTCAAAACGCTCGCTCAAGGACATGAACTCTCCAAAGCAGGACCCGTTGAAGCCCTTCGTGCTCGTTTGATTCAGCACCTCGTTTTCCCAGATTGGGATTTTTCACCTGCAGGTCTTCGCAGTATCCCAAACAGCGACCTCGGCGAAATACTGGGAGTGTTCGGCATCAAGAAGTCGGGCTCCATCAAAGCAAGGCGGCAGCGCTTGTTTTTGCACCTGAACCACGACCCAAAGTCCCTTGCTGTCGAACGCCTTGATGACATGACCCGAGACGAGTTGCACGCCATGTGCAAAGATTTGGAACTCGCTCTTTCAGGAAATAAACAAGCCCTCCTTGCTCGAGTTGCAGGAGTCCTCGCCTCGCAAGAAAATGCATGGGGCAAAGTCAAGAAGAGTTTGCGCCGACCGCGAGGAAAGGTCAATGTCCCATCAATGCCAGCGGCAGTGGCCGATACTTCGTCCCAATCCATGGATGAAAAGGTCGCCACCTTTGTTGAAGAACACGACGATGGATGGACGTTTGAAGAAGAAACCGCCCTGAGGGAGGACCTCACGAACATTGGCCACGATGTCTCGGAGTCTAGCGTTGACGCCAGGGTTGAGGCTCACCTTCGCCCAGCACAGGAAATGGCTTCAACGGTGGTCCCACCGATGATTCAAGAAACCGGTGAGAGCGAGGTTCACAGTCTAGAAACCGAAACAGCGCTCATGGAACTTCGTGAGCGAACTGCAGAAATCAACTCATTCGCCCGAGATTTCCTCATGGTGAGTTCCACCACCAACCAAGCGCACATGGATGCCTTCATCCAATCACTTCGAACGCAAGGCTTCGCCACTGATTTGCCTCCAGTGCACCAAGCTGTTGCGAAGATGATCATGGAACTCGACTACCGTGTGCAAAACGAGGCAACGGCCGCCATCGCCATGCCACAGTCTTGGAGTGAACGTGAGGCGCTACGCCGATTTGAGGAAGTGCGCAGCACGCTACGAGATCGATTGGAAAACATCCTGGCTTTGCATCAAGATGACATTGTGAAGGCGCGCATGGCCTTTGAACAAGAAGGGCGTGAACTCAATCTTGACTTGCGAGTTCCAAGCGTCTCCGGCAGATTGCACGCTTTATTTGACCTCCACATCGAAATCGCAGAATCACAAGCCCTACACGACCCAGTCGTTCAACGACGTCAGCGCATGCTCCGTATTTTGCACCGAGGAGCAGTCCACATGCCCGAATCAGAGAGGGCAACCATCGAACGCCTCGAACGAAACATTGCCTCGTTCGAGGAATTGGTGCAGACCATCCTTGAATCGGGAGAAGAGGGCTTTGATGAAGCACAACAAGCCCTTGTCGTTCGATTCTTAGAATCAAAAGGCTACAACGTCAACACCAGTACACTCCGCCCTCGCATCTTAGCCTGTGCCGGCATACTTGGAGCCGAACTCGGCTACCTTTCTCCAAGTGAAATCCCTCGCATAGCCCCGGGCGTGTTGGTCACAGAAACGGAAGTTGACGCCATCGTGACTGAACTCAAATCACTGGCTGCAAGCTTCAAGCCGGCAGATGCCGTTCAAGAAGAGGAAGAGGAAATCGCTGAATCAGTCTCTGACGCTTCGGACAATATTGCCCGAGTCCGAGGAAAAATTGACCGCATCGACGAACTACTCAACCGACTGAATGGATGATTCAGTGCTGTTGGGCATAGAAGTTCTGAACCACCGAAGTGACGGTTTGGATGTCTGAAATACCTCGCTGACACAAGTCCTCGATGATGGCTTGGCGTTGAGAAACATGCCGTTCAAAGACATCGGGCGTAACACCTGCGGCGTTGCAGATGGTCTCACGCAACTTGGATGGGATTCCCGTTTCTTCAATTTGATCGGTCGCTGCGTTGTACTTCCAAATAGCGTTCAAACGCGGCTTGTCTCCTTCCATACCTGCAACCTCAGCCACCTCGGTGATTTTACGAGCCGTCTTCCCATTCACATGCAATCGTGCTTGAATGATAATGAGGTCAAGACCACTGAGCATGATGGGAGGGACGCTCATGGGAGGATTGATCATACGGGTGACGGTTTCCTGAGCCGTGTTGGCGTGGAGGGAACCAAAGGAGCCATCGTGACCCGTATTCATGGCCGTAAGGAGCGTGGCGCATTCTGGACCTCGAACTTCACCGACAATGATGCGATCGGGCCGCATACGCAAACTCGATTTCAAACAGTCATTCATGTCAACTTCGGGGGTACCATCAGGACGCTCACGGCGTGTTTCCATTCGAAGCCAATGGTCATGGTAGACCTGCAATTCAGCCGTGTCTTCTACGGTGAGCAAGCGACGCGACCATGGGATGTACATCCCCAAACAATTCAACGTGGTGGTTTTACCTGAACCTGTCCCTCCTGCAATAACGAAGTTGGCAGGGCGACTGTCAAGCCCCTCAATCCAAACCCACATCATCGCAGCGAGGCGAGAATTCACGGTTCCAAAGTTCACGAGGTCAATCATGGTCAAGGGGTCTTCTTTGAATTTACGAATTGTGAGGGTTGGCCCGTCTGGAGAGACGGGCGGGATGGTTCCATTCACACGGGAGCCATCGGGGAGGCGGCCGTCGAAAATGGGCACAAGTCCAGGCCCATCACCAAGTGGGACATTGGTGAATGAAGCGATGTTTTTGGCGATCTGCAAACCAGATTCATCGTCAATCCAGATGTTTGTGCGGCACATGCCATGGTTTCGGTGAGCCACCTTCACGCATTGAGTGCCTCCGTTGTACATCACTTCTTCAAGCGAATCGTCTTCGAAAAGGGCTGCAAGGTCTCCGTATGGATTGGGCTGGATATCGCCGTCAACGTGGTATATCGGAGATGGATGGTTTGCTTCGGTGTATATCGTGACGCGGCCGTATTGCTCAAGAATTTGTTCTGACATGTTTCAACCTCCAACTGCTTTGACGGCCCCGAGGTAGAGGCCCATTGACACCGTCATCCACATCGGTAGCCACCACAATGTGTCTTTGAGCCGCCCCATCATACGGCCGGAAACACCGACAGCAACCGCAGATGCGGCAGCGAAAAACAAGCTGAACGTCTGATTAAATGAAGTGATTTGGAAGCCTTTACTGGCGGGAGCAAACAAGCCGACGATGAAGGCGATGAGCACAGGTAAGCCAACACTGACAAAGATGATGATGAGCATGCCACGGCCTGAAAGTTCCGTTTCTCGTTGATTCATCAAGTCGTTGAGGCGCTCGTAATCTCGGCTCAGGTCTGAAAGAATCTCACGAAGCGATGAGTCTTGTTGCATGGCGGTCTCGATGAGCATCATCACGCGTTGGACTTGACTCGACCGGGTCTTTGCAGCGAAGGCAGAAAGGCTCGCTTCAAACGAGGAGGCATGGGCTTCTTTGAGCGTTTCACCCAACAAGGAAGCGAGCAGGCCGTCATTGGATTCAGACTGCTCCATCATGGCTTCTTGCAGACCACGCCCTGCGCCAACCGAATCGGAAAGCGCCTCGAGGAACGTAGGGAGTTCATTTTCAATCGAACGTCGGCGACGGCGCTCGATCATTGGTGGAATTCCGCCACCAATACAAGCAAGTGAGATGACCCCGAGATAGAGCAACAATGGCGATTCGTTGAACGACTCAAGAATTCCAAAAATCATTCGTTCACCTCACAAACCTGGGTCTTTCGTATGCGCTTTCAAACCGACCAATGCCATTCCAATGAGAGTCACAATCAACCCCATGTTCACCACACTGTTGATGACCGAGGAATCTGGCAATGACATGAAAGCACCGAGGTCGCCCGACATCAATTGAGGAACAAGCCCAACGATGGAGAGAATGATTGGCCCAATCATACCTATAGAAAGCAAGGTTTCGGGCACACCCCCCAATTCTTCGATGTACTTCTCAACGGCCTCGGACCGCTCTTCTTCCATTCGGGCGCCCTGCTTTTTGAGGGTCTCGACCAAGTCGGTATTTTGAGTGACGTTCGTGTAAAGCGTGTTGAGGAGACGCTTGTATCCAGCAGACTCAGCTTTCTTCATCATGGTCTTGAGTTCCTTGTCAAGGCCACCACCTGTACCCTTTTGGAGGCGTTTCATGATTTGAGAGAAATCTTCTGAAATGATGCCATAGCCTCCTCGGCCAATGGTGTGAATCGCCGCTTCAAGACCAACGCCGGAGGACATTAACACATCCATGGTGCGAATCACATAGAGGAGTTCTTGCTTTTCCCCTAGTGCGCGCATGATGCAAGCCTCCTCAAATGACGTCTTCAAGCAATTCGAAATGGAACCCTTCGTTGGAACTGTCGTATTCCATGACGGCAAAAATGACCTTGACGTCTCGCTCTTCAAACGGATCGTGGAGGTACGGTTGGCCCGTTCGGAACATGGCAACGATTCGCTTGTACTCGTCAATGGAAAGTTCACCACGAACGGTGTACATGGTTGACTCAGAGCCTTCATCGTGCAAATCATCGCCTTCTTGCCCGCGAATCACCGTTCGTGTGAGACGTCGAGTCATTCGCACCTTGATATCTGCGTTCGCAATTCGAACCCAATCTGAACTTGATGTACCCGATGCGGGCCGA
>DUIU01000041.1:0-1459 GCA_013330155.1 Candidatus Poseidonia sp.
TGTGCTGAACCTCAACGGGTACGGCCCGACATCGTTTGGTTTGGTGAAATGCCCATGCACATGAACGAGATTTACGCTGCAGTTGAGGGCTGTGAGGTGTTCATTGTGGTCGGGAGTTCCGGCCATGTATATCCCGCCGCTGATTTGGTTCACATTGCACAAGCCAACGGTGCACGCACCATCTTGGTCAACGCAGAGCCGCCGCTCAACGTGGACTTTTTTGATGAGATTCACCTTGGTAGGGCGGGCGAACTGCTTCCGAGCTTGGTCCAAGATTGGCTTGGTTCACCTGCCTAAAGCGCCATTTAGCCCTGTCCAGTTTCGAAAGTATGTTGACAGCTGGGGCATTGAACTTCGCCACTGTAGGCTGCTGGGAATCGTAATTTCTTCCCGCATGACGGGCAGGGCGCGACTATCTTATCCGATTTGCGAGCGCCATCACCCTTCTGAATCTCTCCCCGTTCGAGAACGAACTTGGCGATGGCCGATGTGGCGAAGAGCCAAAACCCGACCCGCATCACGAAAAACGACACCTTGTAGATGTTCACCAGCCAATCAAGGTCGGGATCGCCGCTTGAACCAAACGACAATCCGGCGAGGACGAGCAAGGGGAGGGCAACCAAAACCCCGACAATGAACGTGATGGAGTAGGCGCCGGCCATGGAGAATCCACCGATGGTCACGCCCCATGCGGCGTAGGCTTCAAGTGAAATCTGCTCGTTTGTTGCAGGTGCAACAGGGGAAAGCACCGCACGACCTTCTGCATCAATTGGGATTGTGTGGAGTTGAACGGCCGACCTTTCGCCGTTTTTCATCGTGTGGAAAAGCACGGCAATGACCAGCGGGGGCGTAGCACAAAAATACGTTATCAGCGGTGTCATCACTTCCACACAGCCTTGCAGCACCTCACCCGTTTGCATGTCTTCACAGGCCACCATGTTTGGTAGGGCAAGGTACCACAACCCGGTGAGCAACACAAATACACCGCTCACGGCGCCCGAGAACCTGTTCATGGCGCGCACTTGCACAGCGTGTTTTGAAGTTTGACCCGTTGGCGACACAGACAGGTGGGCTTACGTCAACTGGTGTTGGTTTCCCGCTTGAGTTGACCCGTGGCCGCTTTCAACAGACCGAGGAAGGGGGGGCTGGGTTTGCCAGGGCGTGATTTGAATTCGGGATGGAACTGGACTCCTACGTAATATGGATGGCCATTGAGTTCGAAGATTTCGCACCGCTGACCCGAGTCGTCCTTGCCAACGAAGACCAAACCAGCCTCCTCAATACGCTCAATCAAATCAGGATTCACTTCGTAGCGATGGCGGTGGCGCTCGTCAACCGCTTCACCGGGGCCGTACAGTTTGCGAATGGTGGAACCTTCGTGCTGCCAGAGCGTAGGTCGGCTGCCCAAGCGCATGGTGCCGCCAAGATGGGTTTTGGATATTTCCGGCATGAACACCAC
>DUIU01000041.1:1840-2926 GCA_013330155.1 Candidatus Poseidonia sp.
CAGAATTCAATGGTGGCAATTTGCAAGCCCAAACAGATGCCCAGATAAGGTACATTTTCGGTACGGGCATGGTTGGCGGCGAGGATTTTACCTTCAATCCCGCGGTCTCCAAATCCACCGGGAACGAGGACGCCATCGGCGTTTCGCAGCAATTCCCAAGCCGAAGCATGCTCGGTCGCTTCCCAGCCCTTCTCGAGGTGACTGGCCTCAATCCAATCGATGACCAACTTTCGGTCCACGGCCATGGCGGCGTGCTGCAGGCTTTTGATGACCGACAGGTAGGCATCGGAAAGGTCGGTGTACTTTCCAACCATGGCGATGTGGACCTCTTCAGTAAGGGTGTCAAGATGATGAGCCATGGCCGTCCATTCTTCGAGAATGTTGGTCACCGTGCAATCCACATCCAGAATATCGCACAATCCTTGCTCGTGAAGCATGAGCGGCACGTGGTAGATGTTTGGCACGTCGTGGGTTGACATCACGGCCTCTGGTTTGACATGGCAGAAGGCGGCGAGTTTGTTGCGCGTTTCGTCGTTAAGGGGCGAGGAAGAACGGCAGACGAGGATGTCGGGTGAGATTCCAAGCCCTCGCAGTTCTTTCACCGTGTGTTGGGTTGGCTTTGTCTTCTGCTCTCCCACTGGTCCCAAAACAGGCACCAGAGAGACATGAACGAAGGTCACGTTCTCCCGGCCCACTCTGAATTGGAATTGGCGAAGAGCTTCAACATAGGGCGAGGATTCGATGTCGCCGACGGTCCCTCCGAGTTCAATGATGCAGGCATCGGGAGTCTTGCCACTCCCATCAGCGGGGCGAGCGGCGACGTCTTCGATCCAATCTTGGACGGCATCGGTTATGTGAGGAATGACTTGAACCGTCTTGCCGAGGTAGTCGCCGCGACGTTCTGCTTCGATGACCTTGGCGTAGATTTTACCGGTGGTCAGGTTGTTGTCCTTTGAGAGGTTGATGTCGAGGAACCGTTCGTAGTTCCCAAGGTCAAGGTCGACTTCTCCGCCGTCATCGAGGACGAACACCTCGCCGTGTTCAAAGGGTGACATTGTACCCGCATCGCTGTTGAGGTAAGGGTCA
>DUIU01000158.1:0-1472 GCA_013330155.1 Candidatus Poseidonia sp.
TCATCCCACTCATGTTGTTGGGCATAGACGCCGATTCCTCCGCTTTGGGTTCCATCACCCCAATTCCATTGGAAATCCAGGTTATCGATTGGAACGTTGTCAACGGTGCGTCCGGCGGAAAACAGAATCCGCTGCCCGGTGAGCAAGGTCAAGTTGTCTTCAATCACGACGTTGTTCACGGTGATGATTGGGAGGGGTTCGGTGTCGTCGCTGACGTTGATGGGGTGAATTTGTGTTTCCGACCAAGTGCCGCCTTGGTCCTGAACACGAAGGGTTGCGTTGTAGGTGCCCACGGAGGTATAGGAGCGCAAAGGAGACTTCAGATTGGAGGATTGAATGTCGCCAAAGACCCAAGCATACGCAGTGGGTGAATCAAGGTAAGGCAGGCTGTTGTTGGTGAGGGAGAAGCACCATGCATCGAACCCTGCGCCTTGGAACTGAATATTTTCCCATGTTTGGACATCGGTAAGCGAGATGCTTCCGTTGGCTACAGGCTTCATGTTGCTCAGCATTTGAGGCGAGGTCTGGAGGGTGTCGACCACATCCCCCAACATGTCCATCATGACCATCTCGAAGGAGTACTGATCGCCGAGCGGGGCGGTGAAGTAGACTTGGTTATCCACAGAGACGCCACCACCAGCAGCGACACGGTCAGTGATGGTGTCGACCAATTGTCCGCTGCCGTCCATGACGTTCACCTTAACATCAAGGTCTTCGAAAAAGGCATTGGAAAGCACGCCGTAGTTGATTTGAACCGTATCCTCCATGCCGTCTCCGTCTCGGTCCGAACGCACGGTGTTGTTCAGCGAAAGGGTAGCAGGCGAAGTGATGCGAGCGGCTTCAATGTCAACGGTACCCTCTGGATACGATGGTCCGCACGACGTGTAATCGCAATCGGCTACCGTTGAGGCGTACCATGTGATGACCCATACTTCATCGGTGAGGTTCCCAAAGCCCGGCACCAAACCAGTAGCGACATTGTTGACGAAATTGAGGTCGGTAACGCTCCAAAGGCCGTCGGAAATGGCCTTGGTCACAATCACGCCGTCAAACTGACTTTTGTCAGCGGTCAAGCGGAGCGTCAGTGGAGCCGGTGAAGCACTTCCAGGCGTGAATTGGAAGGAGCGAATCCCCCAGCCTTCGAGGAGATTACCTGTTGAGGACCAAGGAGTGGACCAGTCGCTGTTGACCTCGGTGGGTTGAGCCCGGCAGAAAGCCCCGCCTGAGCAAGCGGCATTGAGGTCCAAGTTCGGATAGCCGTAGATTCCCTGGTCCGAATCAAGGGTAGCTGCGATGCTGAAATTCGCAAATATTTCCCCCATTGTTCGTCCCAAGAGCCCGACTTGACCGGCTTGAGGAGAGAGAGCGAGGTTCTCAACACCTCGGCCGCCAGTGGCTGAATCCTGCACGAGTTGACGTACGGCCGGTCCACCGCCCAAGTGTTCGGCGAGGTACATGGTGAACATGTATCC
>DUIU01000158.1:1878-8660 GCA_013330155.1 Candidatus Poseidonia sp.
CCGAAGCAGAGGTAAATGGCCACGTCGGCGTTGCCTTCATCGATCCACAAATTTTCGTAGGGATCAAGCGCATTGTGCAGAAGGTGCTCGAGCTCGTGGGCGAGAATTGAGCGGCCCCATGAGAGGGTGATGTCCGCATAGTCAACGAACACCGCTTCACGTGATGTCGAGAACGAGGGGGCAAAATAACCACCCGTGTTGTAGGCGCCGTCGATGTCATAGATGACGATTTGAACCTGGCAGTTGTTGTCAACATCGGGAGGAGCGAGCCCACGGCCGTCTTGGTAGTCCTTCCCGTAGTACGTGGTCATGGTTGGATAAATGGTGGAATCCCACGTGCTCGCAAGGTTGTTGAGCACAGTTGAAGAGAGGGTACGTCCACTTTGGACAAGGAAAGCCACGGAGTTCGTGGTTTTGGCAACATAAACACCGATGGAACCACCGGAGATTGGGACGGTGAGTGTATCTCCGACCGTGTGAGGCGTGCATGCTCGAGCGCTTGAGCGGGCCATTGATGGTTGAATGACCATGTCCTCTACGCCAGGACGACCTTCGTCAATCCAAGCCTGCCGCATAAATTGTGTCGCAGAGACAACGGGTTCATCCTCGTGAATAAACAAGTACTCACTTCCACTACTGGGGTCGAAATCATCGAGGTCACCGATGATGATTCCCCCTGCGTCATAGGCCACCGACGAAGACGACTCGTCCTGACCATCTGCCGAAACGCTGAGCAGAAGCGGGGCAGTGCTGGAGAAGAGCATCAACAAGACGAAGGCAAAGGCAGGAGTGGAGCGTCGTTCCGACATGTCAATCACCAAAGAGAATCGTCATACGGATTCCCAATTTACCGAGATGAAAGGAGGTATTTAAGAGTCCGTGGTGGAGGCATCGCCATGCATCATCCAAGGAACGCCCCCAAAGCCGGCCGGAGGACAGCGTTTGTCGCCATGTGCATGCTGTTTTCCATGATGCTGATACCCTATACAGGAGCCGCTGGAGCGATGACCTTTGAGGACGCCGAACCTTGCGACATAACCAGCCAGCTTCAGTTCGATGGCGAAGTGGCCAACGCTTCCGTTCAGTGGCAAGTGGAGCTTGGCCCTCGTTTGCCAGGCTCCAACGTCTCAGCAACCTTCCGCGACACCATCACTTCCGACCTTGAAGCCCTTGGATACGAAGTCTCGACCCAAACACACCAACGCTACAACATGACGCTCACCAACCTCTTTGCCCGTTGGTCTCCAAACGCCAGCGATAACGGACAACTGGTCTTGTCTGCTCACTACGACTCGAGAAACATCGCAGACCAAGACAGCAATGAATCCAACCAAACACTCCCGGTCCCGGGAGCCAACGATGCCGCCAGTGGCGTCGCCGTTCTCTTGGAATTGGCGAGGCACATCCCTCAGATGGACCTGAATCATGATGTTGTCCTGTTTTTCAACGACGCAGAAGATCAAGAACAACGCTACACCTTGGGTGCCGAGGCTTGGGCAGAAAATCTGACAGAGGAGCAGATCAACTCAACGCATGCCTTTGTGTTGTTGGACATGATTGGCGATGCTGATTTACAACTTCACAACATTTACCCTGGCAATGAAACGCTCAAATCGCGAGTGATAGAACTCGGTGGCCACCTCGGCATGGTGAACGGGACGAAAGACTGTGGCGGTTTACCCGGCAGCGACATCATCCAGTACGAAACGACCGTTGGTGTTCTGGACGACCATGTTCACGCCCACGAGCTGGGAATTCCTGCCATTGATTTGATGGACACCAGTTACGGCGAGCCAAAACCCCTCACCTTTGGGAGCTACTGGCACACCATGGAAGACACACCCGACAAAGTCAGCGCCGAATCACTTGCCCATGTCGGACGCTTGGTGGAACTGGGCCTGCGCACCAATGCTTTCGTCTCCATCGGACCGCTCGAAGAACAAAGCCTTGACGAGGCAACCAACAACACCACGGTTGAACCCTCGGATGAACCTCAAAATCAGGAAAGTCGAGCGCTGTTCATCATCGCAACCGTTGGGCTCGTCTCCACTGTCGGCCTGTTGGCCCTCGTTGAATTCAAAGGAAAACAATGATTTGACACGCGGTGGTTCATCAAAGAGGTATTATCCGCGCACGCCCTCGCCGATGATGGGGGGGCACGATAGTGGATGACCGTGAGCAGCGCATGGAGGCCCTCCGTGCCCGCGTTCAGGCCAAGAAAGAAGCGGCTATCAGCGGTGGAATCATCGAAGAAGAATTGGTGGTCAGTGCAGCGGAAATCTCCACGGAACTGAGCCCTGAAGAACAGAACGAAGCCGATGATTGGTACGCTCTTTGGGACAAGGATGCAGACCGGTGGCGAAACCTCGCTGCAGCATTTATTTTCATCGGAAGCATCCTTGGCATGCTGAGTGGTGCATTGATTCTTCAGGGAAACCCGACAGAGTTGCTCAACACCTCGTTTTTTGCTGAAAGTGAAGCCGTCGACATCTCTGGCACAGCCCTCGAGGACATTGAAGGCAATGGAGTGGAGGACGTCCTTGTCGAACTTCTTGATGCCACCTCTCGGGCCTTATTGCAAAACACCACCACCGATAGTTTCGGATACTTTGCCATGGAAAACGTCCAGCAAGACGTCCACATCATCGTCTTCTCGAAAGACGGATACACCACGGTTGAACGTACTTTTGTCCCTGACAACGTTGGACTTGACCCCGTGACGATGAAACCTGGAAACGGCACGAGGGAAGAAAGCGACGACCAATCGATATCTGGCTGGACCCTTGACAACGCCGTCGGCCTTTCCACCGCCATTGGCCTGCTCACCATGATAACGGCCCTCCTCGGCATCCAATCCGCCGTTGAAATACGAAGGGGCAAACATTACCGACGAAGCCAATACCTCGCCACAGGTGCACTCTTCAGTCGCGGTTTAATCATCGTCGGACCAACATTGATTTTGTTTGGGATGATCATTAATTTGTTCGCCAAAGAAGATTTTGAAGACGAACGCGAGGACTGAGCATGTACTTGATTTCGGTCGAGGGGGGAGACGGTTCCGGCAAAGGAGAAGCCGCCCGGATTCTTGGCGAACTCCTGAGTGAATTCCCCTTCCCTAACGTGGTGATGACCCATGAGCCTCGCCGCCACAGTGAACTAGGGAAATTGGCTTTGCAATCCGTCAAACTTGGCAACAAAACTCCCCTTGAGGAAGCAGGCCTTTTTGCTGCAGACCGTCTCGACCACTCCCACACCTTCATTCGACCACAACTCGCTGGAGGCTCGGTGGTCATCTCCGACCGGAACATTCACTCCTCATTGATTTACCAAGGCGTTGTGGGTGACCTCGGCCTTCAAAAAGTAGCGAGCATGAACGCTGCGGCAATGATTCCAGACCTTGTGTTTTGGATTGATTGCGACCCGGAGAAAGCCATGAAGCGCATCAAGTCAGGGACCCTGAGAATGACCAGTCAAAAGCAAGAGTATTTCGAAACTCAAGAGATTCAAACCACCATTCGACAAGGCTTTCACGAATTGTTTGGTGAACATGGCCAAGTACCTGCTCCGTTCAACCAATGCTACGTGGTCGGCCCCATCATGAACGAGGGAGGCCTTGATGACCTCAAGACACAACTCCGCAAGGAACTACGGCGCTTTTTCAACAAAAAACCACTTCCATTGAACGTTGACCGAGATGAGGTTGACCGGACCTTGTTGAATGCCTTGGTTCACGATGTGAAGAAACAACGACGTTTACCTGGAGCGCCGCAAGAACGCACCTCCATCCACATCGGTTGGCTGGGTGGAAAATCTCCTGCCCATTGGATGCAGGAAGCCGAGGACAACTGGCCGCTGGAATCGGCCCAGGAGAACGATGTACCTGCCACGCCTTTGGCCCACTCATGCTGGTCCATTTTGGGCACCCTTTCGTTGATGGTTGGCTCCAGTGAAGTGCCACGCTTGCATGCGGCATTGGGCCCTGTACGCATGGTGACCCAACGTCACACCCAACGCCTCATCAAATGGCTCCTGATCGAGCATTGGGTCCATAAACAACAGAACCACACGCCGTTTAGCGATGCTCAACTGTTCAAATTACGAGACGAGCGGCTTGGATTTGCTAGGCTCACGCTCGCCATGTGGCCGCTACGAAGCGCTCTTGCAAGCTGGCGAAGGGCCAACCCAGAAAAGAATTGGAGTCAGGCGCTGGAGGAGATCTTCGCTGTAGAAGATGGAAAGAACCTCTCCGCCGTCTTGCAAAGGGCGGTCCACGACATCAACCAGCGTCTTCAGATTTTGACCAGTGGCCACGAAGGTTGCCCGTTGCCGACGACGGCCGAAGAACTGGCCGTTTGGTGGTCCATGCAACCTCCAGCTCATTCAGATTCATGAAGTGCTTTTTCAGCCAGTGTGAAACGTGCCTCGCCCGGAAGAAGAACCTGCCCTGCACCGATGAAAGCATCGGCACGAGCCGAAAACATCGAGCAAAGAAGAATTCCAAGCCCAAACCCGAACGGTATACCCGTCAATACCCGTTTGAAATTGGTCGATTCGTATGAGGTGAGTAACTGCAAGAATCCATCAAAGATGAGGGGCAAACACAGCAACATGCCACAGCCAAGCCAAAGAGATGTACGTCGGTTCTTGGCATAGACATCGTGGAGCATCTTCTCTGGAAGAAGCGACAGGCATGTATCCCGTACCGTCCATCGATTCCAACCACGACGCGAGAACACAACCCCGCCGAGAAAGAGTCCAAAGAAGATGCCAACATCACGGGTGCATACAGGAAGTTGGTTGTTGTTTACTTCCCAAGAACGTTCGGATTTTTGGTGGCAGTTCACATCTCCAAAACCGTAGATAATGGCCGCGTAGAAGTTCACTTCAGACCAGGCGAAGGCGGGGCAACACTGACCGTTGTCGACACTGGTGGACGTGGGTTGATTCCCATGGGAACCAAAACCATCCTCGCTGAAATAGTCAATGGCATTGGCACGGCCTTGAAGTGGCCCTACAGTCCCTGATTCAAGCGTCATGGGCGCTATGAAAAAAGAAACGAGGAGAAAACCGCAAACGCCCAGCACCCATTTGCCCACCTTAGCTTCTCGGAGACGGTCGGGTAGGCCATTGCGCTCCATGATGGGAAACCAGGCCGGAATCATTTGATTGTTTTCTTCTGAAACCAAGCCTTCAATTCCCTTCGGCCACAAGCACCACCATGGCCGAGGACGAGCGACCTCGAATCGGCTTGATAACCGGGCTTCAAGCGGGAGGCTTCATCGGCCTCTTCCTTGGGTTCTCACTGGCCGTAGTCTCAGCGCTCACTGAACCCGAGGCCCTTGGGCGATTGGTTCGCTTGATGTGTTTAACACCGGTCATTTGTGCTATCCTCTTGGGCCCATTCCTTGGATTTCGCCGTGCACCAATCGTTTCGAACATCGACCCGATTCACGAGATCAGAGCACGCCTTGAACCGTTCAATGAAGGCCAGGGGAAATGGCGCGTGTTGAGCCATGTTCGTAGCGATGGACGTGCGGTAAGGATCGACCTTCACAACTCAACCCAACCGTTGACCATCGTTGCCTCAACCCTTGAATTGGCTGAAGATTACCCCGTGCGATACATTGTCGGGCGTGGCGAAGCACGAAGTCGAGACCCCGAACTGCGTGGAAAGGTTCTGGCTTACATCGAAGAAAACGTGATGCTCAACCGTCGACGAAGAACAGCTTCGTCGGTTGAGGTGCTCCCGCCATCGGTGCTCGAACACATGGTAGCGACACATCGCATGCATCGGCGCTTGTTCTACTTGCTTCCTATCATTCTGTTCTTTGCGTGGTTAGAAATGCGCTAAGGGCAACGCAACAGGCTATGAGGGAGAGGGGGTTCCCGCCATCATGGCGAACGACATAGGGCGAGCCATGGCCCGGCTTAAACATCGAGACATTCGGACGCGACGTCGTGCTGTACGTACGCTGTTTGAACACGATGATGCTGCAGTTTTGGAAGCCTTCAAGCCACTGCTGGATGACCGGGATTCATGGTTCGTATCCAAAGCGCTAGACGCCTACAGAATGTGGGGCATCACCGCTGGCAGTGATGCCATCTCAGTCCTTCTACGGCATTCAAACTTGGATGTGCGCAGGGCCGGAGCAAACCTCCTCACGCCCTTGGGCGAGGCTGGAAAAGAACTCGCTATTGAAGCCTTAACCGATGAAGATGGCGTGGTCCAACGAAAAGCAGCAAAGGCCCTGCTCCGATTTGATGAAGCAACGGCTGCTGAGCGGTTGGTTCACCATGCCAACGATGCTGTCCGCATAACTGGAATGAACCATTCAGCCCTCCCAGAGGAGGCGCTTCGAATGGGTCTTGGCGACCCGAACGACGGTGTACGTCAAGCAGCCCTTGACAACGCCTTCAAGCGAGAGATTCAGGTTAGCATGGACGTTTTGATGCCGTTTTTAGACGCTGGAATACAAACCGTGAACATCCTCATCTGGGTAGCTAAGCATGAGCCAAATCGCCTTGGTGACCTTACGGCTCGAATCAAAACCAGCGACATGAAAGCTCTCAGCGATTACCTTCGAAGCGATGTTGAGAGCAGCGATGATTCCTTGATTCAGCACCTGATTGATGGAGGTCTCCTCGAACCGGTGGCTCGTTGGGTCATTTCACAAGGAGCCTCAGAGGATGACTTGCGATGGAGCCTCATCAACGACGAACGATTGCACGTGATTGAGCGAAGTAAACTGCTTGAGCGCTTGATTGGACGTGCCGATGAACCC
>DUIU01000158.1:9027-9733 GCA_013330155.1 Candidatus Poseidonia sp.
GCGTGCGAGAACCTATCAACCGCCGCATCCGAACTAAACCCATGAGCCAGTCAACCTCCGGGATGTGCTTTTACGCCGACGCTACCGATGGAGCCAATCATCACCTTCACGCAGGCCTTCGCCTCGAGGGCCCCTTTACCTCGCTCCAAGTCGTCTTCCGATTCCCTCGCTGGGTCCCAGGTTCCTATTTTCTGCGTGAACCAATTCAGCATATGTTCAATTTCTCAGCCACCGACGATCAAGGAAATGACCTCAAATGGAAGCGAGTTGGCGTTGATGGCATTTCTGTTCGACTGAAAAGTGATTCAACCTCGCTTGACATCAATTACACCCTGCTGGCCAAAGAATTGAGCGTTCGCTCGAATCACCTCGACACAACTCACCTTCACCTCATGCCCCCTTTCACTTGGTTTTGGCCAGAACGGGGCGTGGACATGGAGCGACTGGAATTAACCCACAGCGTCGAATTGACAGCCCCATCAACTTGGACGCCGGCCACTCAACTTCAACTCGACAACAGCACGAATCACGGGAAAAACGCCAAGCGTTGGCAGTTCTCTACAACGGGCCGAGACATGCTGCTTGACAGCATCATGGAAGTCAACCCCAACCCTGCCTTCACGCACGACATCGACGGTCGAGTTCATCATTTCAAGTGGTGGGATAGCGGCGGACACCAGCCAAACGAGAAGCGACTCCAAACCTT
>DUIU01000158.1:10103-14976 GCA_013330155.1 Candidatus Poseidonia sp.
GATTACACCACCGTCTTGCATTTGACCGACACTGGAAGAGGTGGTTTGGAACACATGAATTCACAAACCTCAATGATGCCTCGCTCGTGCCTTTTCCCCGATCATCCCGATGAGTATCGAGACCTTGTCAGCTTGTTTTCCCATGAGTACCTGCACCAGTGGAACGTCAAGCGCTTACGACCCAAGTGTTTCCTCGACTACGACCTGCAATCCGAGACCCACACCGATTTGTTGTGGTGGTTTGAGGGCGCTACATCGTGGTTGGGTGACATGATTTGCGTTCGTTCAGGCGCATGGACCGAAGAGGATTGGAGGCTTGATTTTGAGCGTAAGATGAAACGCCACACCGCCAACAATGGTATGCTTCGAGAATCGCTTGCTGAATCCAGTCACGATGCGTGGATTCACCTCTATAGAAGTGGACCCTACACGCGAGAGAGCCAAATATCATACTACCTTGAAGGCGAACTGGCTCTGCTTTGCCTCGATACCGAATTGCGACGGCGAAACGACGACACGTTCGGGGCTTGCGACCTGATGGCAGAATTGGTTCGTCGCTACGCTATTTCCTCAGACGATGCAGAAGAACTCGGCGTGGATTACAGCGACATTCGCAAAACCCTGAAATCATGCCCTGGTGGGTCGTCAATGGGGCCTTACCTCGACCGATTGGTTCAGCAGCGAAACCACCCCAACGTCCAACGCGCCCTGTCGACGTTTCGATTGAAACTGGTACCCCATGCATCTGACAAAGAAGGAAAGGGATGGCTGGGCGTGAACCTAAGAGAGGCCTCTGGGCGCGTGACGATTAGCACGTACCAAGCAGGCTCACCTCTTCGAAACCTAACCCAAGTGGGCGATGAAGTGGTGTCCGTTGACGGCGTACGCATCAAATCCGTTGCTCATTTGAAAAAACTCATCGGAGGCCGTGCGGGTGATGAGATCAAACTGGACATCACGCACGAGGGCATTCTTACCACGACGACCCTCGTCCTTCCCACTTCGCCCCAACACGGTGTGACCTTGAAAGGAAAGGGGAATCAGCGCTGGAAGGCTTGGATCACGACTCGTCAGGCGAAGTAAACGATGGCATAACCGCCAGCCTCTCAAGCGGGATAAAAATTGGAGGCGTTTCTTCGGGTAGGGTGTGGCGACTCGTTTTGGGAGGGAACACCTTTCCGGAGAGGGCCATCTCAATGACCTCATCTTTGCTGAGTTCCTCGAGGCCGCATCCTGGCCAAACTCCCAACTGAATTGAATCGTCCACGAGGTAGTCGACGCAAATGGCTGGAACGCGTTTGAGTTGAAGTATCTCGGCAATGGAATGCCGATGATGCCCATCCAAGATGGCCCCTGTATGCTTGTCAACGATGAGTGGTTTGGTGTATCCGCCCCAACGCTTGGTCATCTCGAGGAGCTTGTCTCTGTTTTTTGGCTTGATTTCTTCATGCACCTTCAACCACTCGAGAGGCACGAGTTCGACATCCTCTTCTCCCCAAGACATTGACACCCCCTGCTGCACTCGTCACATAATGCTTTTTCATGGCCAGCCCGAGACATGGACAAGAGGCGCCCGGATGTCATCAACGAAAACCCTCCCCGAAGGCCTTGAGGCCGACCTAAAGGGTGCTCCTTGTCCTCCAGCCCTTCTGCGGTGGCTCGCATCCCTTCCCGATGACCTGCTCGCCGTTCTCCAAACGCTTGCTGAGGATGGAGCGGGAACGTGGCTCGTGGGAGGATGCGTGCGCGATGCGTGGCTTGGGAAAGCTTCGGTAGACATTGATCTCTGTACGACATGTACGCCTGAACGCATGCTCACGCTGTTTGGTGACCAAGCCATTCCAACCGGACTTGATTTTGGTACCGTCACCATCAAAGGAGTTGGCCGGCACTATGAGGTGACCACCCTCCGAACCGAATCGCTGTATCGAGACGGCAGAAGGCCGGAAAAGGTGTCCTGGGGGACTTCGTTAAGTGAGGACCTTAGTCGGCGGGATTTCACCTTCAACAGCATGGCCGTTGATGTAGCGCGACAGGCCGTGTACGACCCCTACAACGGGATAGCAGACCTACAGAAACGCTGCATACGTGCGGTGGGTGATGCCAACCTTCGGTGCCAGGAGGATGCTTTGCGCATCCTTCGTGCTTACCGTTTCATGCGCCGAGACGAAGGTCCACTATGGAACATCGATCATGCGTTAGAGGCGGCTCTTTCTCAACACAGCACCCGTTTGCGAATGGTGGCGATTGAGCGTCGTTGGATGGAAATGGAAAAAATACTGAAGGGTCAGCGACCGGGTGAAGTTCTCGAAAAAATGCAGTCGGACGGTGTCCTTCGATACGTCCTTGAAGAATTCGCCGTCGTCAATCCCCATCTCTTCACGGTCCTTGACGACTCAGACCTCAATCATCTTTCACTGACCCAACGGCTTGCCTTGCTCATGCTTGAATACCCCACCAAAGAAGCCGTGAAGCAGATGGAAGCACTCCGAACGTCGAAAGCTCTCCAACGAACAACGGCGACCTTTCACGAACAATTGGGCCATCTACCAACGCCTCTAAAACCCGAACTTCGGGTGTTCAACCACATCCTTGGGAACGAGGCAAAAGCACACCTGTCAATTCTCCGATCGTGTTGTAATCATTCCATCAACCTGCACACGGGACTTGCGCTTCAAGCCAAAACCGTCAATGAAGTCATTGAACGTTGGACTGCCCTCAACGGAAGCCTTGAACCGGTTTCTCCTCTTGTGGATGGACATTGGATTATGGCTAGAACGGGAGCCGTTGAGGGGAAGCGTTTGGGTCGGCTTAAGGGCTGGCTCCATCGAATCCAAATTGAGGAAGAAATCACTGAGTTGAGCGGAATGGAGGCGGCACTCAGCCGCTTGCCGTTCGAGCACGGTTCACCAGAAGACTGGCCCTCCGTCTCATTTCCCTGAGATGATGGCATCAAATTGATGTGGCAGTGGGCCTTGGGTGCATCATGGCCACCATTGATTTGCCAGAAAAGGAAGTGTTCAATCAGCAAGTTGAGACCATTGAACGGCGCATTCAAGGCATCACCAGAAGCAACAACATGGCCGGCTTACTCAATAACAACTTCAAGAAGTGGCTTTCAAGTTCCTCAATGTCGCCTCTCAAACTGACCGAAGAACTCGACACCAACAGCGACGGTGTCATTTCGGGAGATGAATTCGCATCACTGCTTGGAAAAATGACCGGAGAACGCCCACCTGAATGGGTGGTTGAATTGGTGTTCTCATTCGTCAATGCTGATGTCAAGAAGGGCATTCCACTGAACGATTGGATGGCCTTCCTTGCAGCCAGTGGGCTTGATATTCCTGATGAATTGTTCAAGGAAAAAATAGAGGTCACTGGGTCAATCGGTATTCTGGAAGAGCAGATCGCTACCGGAGAGCAACTCTCAGTCACGGTATCCTTCAACGTCGATGTCGTAGCGTATGAATTCTCCATCACCGAATTAAATTCGGGAACAACCTTGCACAATCAACTGACGCCAAATTCAGACATGGACCGTCCGGATTTTGACGAATTTCATATCGAATTTGACGCGCCCGGCAACTACATCGCTGAACTCCGACACCTCGGACTTCGATTGGACCAACATCAATTCTCGGTCGTACCTGCTGTTGAAGCGGTTAGAGACGAACCAACCCAGGAGGAAGCAATCCCGACCAATGAGCATCCCGTTGAAGAAGTTCACATTTCAGAGAAAGGGTTTGGGGCGTTTGTCACCAGGATTGAACACCTCAAATTGCGAAGCGAAGCTCAAGCCTTGATCGCTGAATCTCCCTCTTACGCGGCTCAATGCACCATCGAGTCGGTTTCGAGAACCTTGCTTGGGGTTGGTGAATATCGAAACGGATACACAGCCCACTGTCTCGCCGATGAAGGATTCTTGATGCGTGTGATGCTCAAGCCCTGTGAAGTACCACCTCTTGCAGGAGAACGGTTTGAGAAGACCGTTGCATTGCACGACTGGGACGTTGCCTTGAAGCAATTGATATGCTTGGAAGCCTGATCACTTCAGTGCTCTTGCGATAACAATGCGCTGCACTTCTTGCGTTCCTTCGTAAATTTGAGTGATCTTTGCGTCGCGGAAGAAACGCTCGACAGGGAATTCCTTCGTGTAGCCGTACCCTCCGAGCACCTGGATGGCCCGTTCTGAAACCCACATTGCGGTATCTCCGGCGAAAAGCTTGGCCATGCTGGCTTCTTTTGAGTGGCGTGGGCCGTCAGCGTGGTAGTGCTGTTCCTTGGTCCAAGCAGCTTTGTAGACCAGCAGACGGGCTGCTTCGATTTGTGTTGCCATGTCGGCAAGGTAGGCCATGATCATCTGATGGTAAGCGATGGGTTTGCCGAAGGCCTCTCGCTCATGGGCATACTTGAGCGCTGATTCATAGGCGCCTTGAGCAATGCCAAGGGCCTGGGCAGCGATACCAATCCGGCTGTTATCCAACGCATTCATGGCAATTGGGAATCCGTTGCCGACGCCCTTGATGACGTTCTCCACCGGGACTTTGCAATCGCTGAGGACCAGGGTGCAGGTGTCGGACGAACGGATGCCGAGTTTGTCTTCCTTTTTGCCGACTGAATAGCCTTCGTAATCGGCGTCCACGATGAATGCCGTTGTCCCACCATGCTTTTTGACACCATAATCGGGATGGTCGACGTCCTTCGCAAACAGGACGAGGAGTTTGGCCTGGGCGCCGTTGGTAACCCACATCTTTTCTCCGTTGAGGATGTAATGGGTTCCGTCTTCGGAGAGTTTCGCCTTGCACGACATGGCAGCCGCATCGGTTCCAGCCCCAGCCTCCGAAAGTGAGTATGCCCCTACTTCGCCTGCTGC
>DUIU01000069.1 GCA_013330155.1 Candidatus Poseidonia sp.
CCATTCATCAGGATACACCGACCCGGTTTTGTAGCCACAAATGTTCACGGCCCAAGCCGTGTTGGATTGAAAGCGGTGAACTTCAACGCTGTCCAAGTCGTACCCTTTCATCACGCCCTCAAAGTACGTGATAGCGTGTTCATAGGACGGGTTGGCATTTCCAATCCATCGGTCGAGGTAGCCGACGGCACCGTCTGGGCCGCACGTAGCACAAGGGGTGTCGTCCGTGATGAAATCAACCCAGTCGTACACATCCCGGCCGTTCACCCAACCATCACTTGCACCCACGCCGTCTGCTTCGGTTAGGTCGGAACGCTGGGGCCGAACGGTTTCCATGGTCTTGGCAATAACCTCTCCACCCGTTTTATTTCCAGCCACAAGCCAAGGCCAAAGACCACCCTGGTCTTCATTCTCAACGGCTTGAACTGCACCGTCTTGGACAGGGTTTTCCAACCAATCCGACCATGATTCACCAGGCATACGAATTGGCCAGTGTTCTCGTCCATGCTCGCCGAGGAAGAACACAACGTTTGCATTTCTCGGCGGGAGCAGGATGTTTACGCCAACGCTTTCTCCAGCCTTCAAATCCAACACAGTTCCGTTTTGGGCACGGAGTGAACCCGGGTCTTGAATGAAGTAGGGCATGTAGACGGCGAGATCTTCGCTGGCAGTCAGCGAAAGTTGTTGCCACATACCTCCCAACAAACCACCCTCGCTTTCGACCAAGAGAGCATCTGCGCCCAACTCCACTTGCTCGGCTTCTCCGAAACATCCAGAAAGAGGGGCAAGGAACATGATGGACATCAGCATGATGGCCTTTATCTCGCGTTGAACCATGACCTGCCGACTGGACAACCCATGTTCAACTCAACGGTGCCCCGTTCACGAAGAAAAGAACCAGGAAGGGGCGGCACATCGATTCCCCAGAAACGCTTTACTGCAAGCCTGTGTTTCCATCCTGCGGAAATTGGCTACCGAAAAAAGGCGAAGAGGTTAAAGGACGCCCAGCCGCCCGTAAATCATGGCCACCGTACGGTTGGACCAAAAGAAGCGGGCACTTGTTCGCGATATCCCTTCGTCGTATACGAAGGCCCTTGCCCGCTTTTTTGGCAGCGGGCCCACCAACATTGAATTGGCCCGTCAACAGCAACTGGCCTATGTTCAAACCCTCGAAGCGAACGGGGTTAGCGTTCACCGACTCGAGGCCGATGAGAACCATCCAGATTGCATGTTCGTAGAAGACCAGGCTGTTATCGTGGATGGCCACATGCTCCTTCCAACACCCGGCCACCCTTCTCGTGTGGCAGAACAACCGCCCATTGCCGACTTCCTGATGCAAGCACTTGAAGGCGTTCAAACCTGCACCATGGGCGGAGAAGCAAGAATGGACGGGGGCGACATCATCCGTCTTGGAGACCTGTTCTTTGTGGGTCGCTCGTCTCGTACCAACGACCTTGGCATTGCCAGCCTTGAGAGCCTTCTCGATTTCTTCGGCCACGAACTCCGTGTGATTGACATCCCTGACCATGCTCTCCATCTGACCAGCATTTCCTCAACCCCCACCGACACCATCATCTTGGTTCCTGAGGGCTACCTTTCCCCCACCGATTTCGGAGAACTCCCCGAGGGTTGCGAACTCGTCTGGATTCCTGGCGAGGAGGCGTACGGTTGCAACACCATTGGCTTGCCAAATGGAAAAGTGATGGTGGCTGAAGGGTATCCATCGGTGAAGCAAGCCTTGCACGACCGAGGCTTGGAAACCATTGACATCGACATGAGCGAAATTCGAGCGGCCGACGGCTCACTTACGTGCTGTTCCATTTTCTATTGAAGGCCCATCGGTCGTTGACCAACCATCAAAACTGTAACACCGTCATCAGCGTGCCGTAGCCTACCAGCATGAGGAATGGCGTATCCCATGCGTGGGGTGAATACGCTTCGGTAACCGTCATCGCAATCGGGATCAAGGCAAGCCCGATGAGCAATTGCAACGATGTAAACTCGCCAGCGTACAGGAGCATGACGAGTATGCCGGTGATGAAGACGGCCGAACTCCCTTCAATGGAGCGGGTGAACGTTTGTTCGCTGAACAACGCCCTAACCGTGTATTTCCGCTTCCCATACCGAATGCCCACCGGTTCTGCTAATCCGTCTCCAATGGCGTTGATGAGGATGGGAATGGTCACTAAGGAAGCATACCCCATATCGGTGAGCCTCCAAATCATGGGAATCATGATGGCAAAGCCAGCTGCGTATTGTGTCCAAAGCCAGAGCAGCGTATTCGGGCGGTCTTCGGGTCGGTCGAACCCATCAAACATCAACTGAAACACGGGCACACGCTTCCGAATGGGTTCAACGAAGATGACAAGAAAACCCAACGTCGCGGCAGCACTGATGCTGAGGTAAACCACGCTGGTAAACGTCTCAGACGCCAGTTGCTGGTCAACGAACACAGGGATGAAGAAGATCGCAAAGTGGTTGATTTTCCGGGTGTAATTCACCCGCATGCCCCGTCTTGCCAGAACTCCCGCCAACAGGAGAACGGAGACAAGTCCAACGATTTTCAAGACGGTTGCTGATATCGTGGCCTCGGAGACCATGTATGCGGTCTCTTCAACACAGCCATAAGAATAACCCCGGCAGGGCCCCCTGAATCTCTCAATTCGAGCCAACAAGATGCATCCATCGTTGAAGGGCACTGACCAACCCGTCATCTGGAACACCTTTCCAGACATGGTCATCAAGTGCACCCGTCATCGCTTCGTCGGCAATGGCGAGTTGTTCCGCCTCCGGATAGAGCTGCAAGGTCTTGGTGTGGTCTTGGTACAACCCAATTTCAAGAACAAGCCAAACCTCTTCTCGGCAGGCGTAGGAGCGAAACATCGGAGAGCTGAGAAACGAAATAAAATCCTCCAGTGACAAGAAGGAACAAAGCATTGTCAAGGTATTCTCAAGGGCCAAATCTTCCGGTGAAAGTGAGGGGCGTGGGGCGATTTCGGCCTTTTTCACGAGGGTGATGACGGGCCCATGCTCTTCCATAATGTTCGTTTATGCATCCACTCTTTGAACATTGACTTGAGGATAGGCGGAACTCAACATTATATGTGACCTCCACGCCTTGGTAATCATGCAGAACTTCGGTAGTAAAGGTGAGTGCCCTGTCATGCATGGAGGTCAAACCTCCTCGACATCGGACAAACGAACGAATCAAGACTGGTGGCCTAAAGGACTCAATCTTGGTATCCTTCATCAACACAGCATGAAATCCAACCCCATGGGTGCAGATTTCGATTACGCAGAGGCGTTCAAAGAACTTGATTATCCTGGGCTGAAGGCAGACCTTCACGCTCTGATGACCGACAGCCAAGACTGGTGGCCTGCCGACTACGGACACTACGGACCTTTCTTCATTCGAATGACCTGGCACGCTGCAGGAACGTACCGCACCGGCGATGGCCGCGGCGGTGGTGCAACCGGCGCACAGCGCTTTGCTCCGCTCAACAGCTGGCCTGACAACGGCAACCTCGACAAGGCCCGACGTTTGCTCTGGCCCATCAAGAAGAAGTACGGCAACGCCATCAGTTGGGCCGACCTTCTCATCCTCACTGGTCAAATCGCCATTGAATCCATGGGCGGACCCGTCCTTGGTTTTGGTGGAGGCCGACCTGACATTTGGCAGCCAGAAGACGACACCTACTGGGGAAGCGAGGACGAGTGGCTGGGAGACAACCGCTACGGCGACACCCGCCAGGACCTTGAAAACCCACTTGCTGCGGTCCAAATGGGCCTCATCTACGTCAATCCACAAGGCCCTAATGCAAACCCCGACCCCTTGCTCAGCGCCCAAGACATTCGAGAAACGTTCAGCCGCATGGCCATGAACGACGAAGAGACGGTCGCTCTTGCAGCGGGCGGACACACGTTTGGTAAGGCTCACGGCGCTGGACCCGAAGACCACAAAGGGCCTGAACCCGAGGGCGCAAACCTCGAAGAGCAAGGCTTTGGCTGGACCAGCGATTATGGTTCAGGAGTCGGTCGCGACACCATCACCAGCGGTATCGAAGGCGCCTGGACTGCAAACCCCATCAAGTGGGACAACGGCTACTTTGACATGCTCTTCAAGTACGAAGACTCGTGGACCCTCGAAAAGAGCCCTGCAGGAGCACACCAATGGACACCAGCGAACCAAGAAGAAGTCGACATGGCTCCTGACGCTGAAGACCCTTCCATCAAAGTTCCAACCATGATGACCACGGCTGACATGGCCATGATTCGTGACCCTGAGTACCGAAAGATCTCCAAGCATTTCCATGAGAACCCTGAAGTCTTTGCTGACGCGTTCTCCCGAGCATGGTTCAAACTCTTGCACCGAGACATGGGCCCCAAGGCTCGCTACCTCGGACCTGATGTTCCCGATGAAGATTTCATCTGGCAAGACCCGGTAACCGCAGGCTCAACGTCCTACGACGCTGATGCACTCAAGGAAGCCATCAAAGGAAGCGGCCTTTCCGTCGCAGAAATGGTTGAAACCGCTTGGGCAAGTGCCTCGACGTACCGTGGTTCAGACATGCGCGGCGGCGCCAACGGCGCTCGCATTCGTCTCGCTCCTCAGAAAGATTGGGAAGCCAACAAACCAGCACAACTGGCCAAGGTCCTCAGTGTCCTTGAACCGCTTGCAGCTGCCCACGGCGCTAGCGTGGCCGACACCATCGTTCTCGCCGGAAACGCCGGCATCGAAATGGCGAGCGGAGTCTCCGTTCCCTTCTCGGCCGGTCGTGGCGACGCTACCGAAGAACAGACCGACGCAGCCTCGTTTGACGTGCTCCAACCGGTCTCCTGTGGTTTCCGCAACTTCTTGTTGAAGAATTACGCCGTGACCCCTGAAGAAATGATGTTGGACAAGGCCCAACTTCTCGGACTCTCTGCTCCAGAGATGACCGTTTTGGTCGGAGGTCTTCGTTCCCTCGGTGTCAGCTCAGATGAGCGCGGCCTTTGGAGCGACGGAACAACGCTGGACACGTCCTTCTTCTCGACGTTGCTCGACATGAACGTCGCTTGGACCCCAACTGGAAGCAACTCCTACCAAGCCAAGGACCGTTCAACTGGCGCAGATGTTCGAACCGCCACACGGTACGACTTGGTGTTCGGCAGCAACTCCCAACTCCGGGCCATCGCTGAAGTCTACGCTCAAGATGACAACAACGACAAGTTCGTTGCTGACTTTATCGCTGCGTGGAACAAGGTCATGAACGCTGGTCGATTCTGATTAAATCGAAGGCACTTCCGTCCCTACCAAGGGAGCGTATGCCCCGCATAGTCAACAAATCGGCCCGACTCCTCGAGGGTTTGTTCGTCGATTCGCGCAAGAATTCCAGCAACGCTCTCGGTCGTTTGGAGCGGAGCCTTCGGCCCACCCATGTCGGTTTCAACCCACCCGGGATGAATCAGCAAAACCGAGACGCCCACGGCCCCGAGCTCGTTTTTCATGGCCGTCGTGAACATGTTCAGCGCCGTTTTCGAGGCGCGATAGGCGTAGGAACGTCCGCTCGCACAGTCTTCAATGGAGCCCATGAGGCTGGTGATCATGACCAC
>DUIU01000166.1 GCA_013330155.1 Candidatus Poseidonia sp.
TGGTCGTGGCCTTCGCCTGAAGGTCGATTCATTCGAATCTCTGCTCAACTCTACAACAGCGAAGAAGAATACCACTACCTCGCTTGGGCCCTGCAACAGGAAGGTATTGCTTGAGGAAGGAGACGCATGGATTGGGTCGCACTTGGTGAGTTGTTGACGCTGTTGGCCATTGGCTTGCTCACGCCAGGGCCAAATGCATTGACCTGCTTTGGCCACAGTGGATTGTTCGGACCCAGAGCCAACATCAAGCTCATTGCGGGCATGGCCATCGGGTTTGTAACGATTGAACTGAGTGTGGGACTTCTCGTCGATGCGGTCAGCGACTCCACCGCTGCAATGAACGTGCTGCACTGGATTGGCATGGCCTTCCTCGGCGCCATGGTGGTGGCGATGTTCCGCTTTGACCCGGCCAGCGTGAAGGTGGAGAACAACATCGAAGGTATGCTGGGCTTGAAAGTGGGCATTGGCATGCAATTTGTCAACGGCAAAGAATGGGCCTTTGTCATCATCGCGATGAGCCAGTTCATTGAACCGCTTGGTGGCGGCATGACAGGGATTTCCACCATCATTTTCGTCACCTTAACCACCTGCGTGAGCGCCATGGTTCTCTGGACACTGGCCGGTGCTCGCCTCAACCACCTGTTCACGCAAGGCACCACAGGCAAGCGTATTTTCCAGTTCTGTGGTTTCTTGTTGGGGCTTTTGTGGGTGGTCTTCCTTCTCCAAGGCCCAGCAGCCATAACTTCGTAAAACCACGAAGAACCTAAATCCCACATGGAAGTTCAGGAAGTATGGGCCAGCGAACACTTCTTGTCACGCTTCTGTTACTCTCTGCCTTCCTCTTGCCGTTCATGGTCGAGGATTCGCTGGAGAACACGACGTCCTCTTTGGATGAGCCGGCCCAGCCCGCTTTCTCATCATCTAACTACAGCGTCTCGCCCAGCGAAGGTTGGACCACGGGCGGGCAAACACTCACCATCACCGGAACAGGTTTCCTCGACATGGCCTTCAAAAACGTCACCAGCGACGGTGAGGCCTACACATGGACCACCACGACCGCCAATTATGTCACCAAGAGCGGTTTGTCGCCAACCGTGGCGGTTGACAGCAACGGCACCGTTCACATCGTCCACGTGAATTGGGATACGGACCAGTTGTGGCATTCAACCCTCACCGGTGGGTCTTGGAACCATGATTTCATCGCCAATTGTTACGGTTGCCGACATACCGACATGGTCGTTGATAGCAACGACAACCTGCACGTAGCGTACTACCTGAAGCAGGAGAGTACGACGGGCTACCTCTACTACGCTTTTTACAACGGAACGGACTGGACCACGCAATCCCTTCAAAACAACATCCAAAACGACCAAGTTCGCATTGCCCTCGACGCCAACGACCGCCCTCACATTTCCTATTCAAGATCAGGTTACTTGTGCAACGGTGCGATGCTGAAATACCACGACGGTTCTTCGTGGGCCACGCAAACACTGGACACCTCAAACACCTACGTTGGTTGCGATTCATCCATCGCCATTGACAGCCAAGGCTTCGTCCATGTCACCTATCGAAACCACAACAACATGGACCAGATGATCGTCTCCAACGTCTCTGGCCAATGGCAAAAATACACCGTGGATGGCGGGAGTGGCGTGGGTTATTACAGCGGTATGACCGTTGACCACGACGACAACTTGCACATCCTTTACCGTACCAATTCAGCGGGTGGGCAGTACAAGTACGCCACCGGTTATTCAGGAACGAGTTGGAGCAAGACGGCCTCCTCGGGAAGCAACACCAATTTCAGAATGATGACCGACGACCTTGGCAACATTCACGGCTCGCTTTACGACGGCTCCAATGTGCGCCATCAGATGATGATGCCCGGGCAATCTTGGCAAACCTCTACCGTGGACAGTGCTGGTGATGTGGGGCGCTACAACGACATTTTTGTGGACCACAACAACATGATTCACATCGCTTACTACGACAGCACCAACGAACTCCTCAAGTACGCCAATAAATCCACGGGTATGTACCTCAAGAAGGAAATCACCGTTGACTTTGGCGCTTACGGCATGGTCACTGGAACGGTGGTTGACGACACCACCATCGTGGTGGAGACGCCTTCAGCCGGTAGCGTGGCAGAAACGGTCAACCTCAGCCTCTGGGGGGCTGATGGCACCCAAACAGACCTCGGTCTCTCCTTCCTGTTCATTGCGCCTGACGATTTGGACATGGACGGTTTCCTCAACCCCGACGATGATTGCCCGAACGTTGCAGGCACCTCCACCATCGACCGTGATGGTTGTCCTGACACCGACGGCGACGGGTACAGCGACGAGAACGATGACTTCCCCAACAACCCCTCCGAATGGCAGGACACCGACGGGGATGGAGTGGGCGATAACAGCGACCTGTTCCCCAACGACAGCGGTGAATGGATGGATTCGGACGGTGACGGTGCTGGCGACAACGGTGACGCCTTCCCCTACGACGCCAGCGAAACGATGGATTCGGACAACGACGGCGTCGGCGACAACGCTGACATGTTTCCCTACAACTCCTTCGAGTACCTCGACAGCGACGGGGACGGAGTCGGTGATAACAGCGATGCCTTCCCCTTTGACGCTAACGAAACCATGGATTCCGACGGAGATGGATACGGCGACAACGCCGATGTATTTCCCAACGACAGCAGTGAATGGTTGGATTCTGACGGAGATGGTATCGGGGACAACAGCGACTCCTACCCGTTCATCAACAACTTCCTTGACAGTGACGGAGATAGCATTCCCGACCTCCAGGACGCCTTTCCCAACGACATGACCCAGTGGATGGACAGCGACGGGGACGGGTACGGCGACAACGCCACCGGTAACTCGCCCGATGCCTTCGTGAACCTGGCCAGCCAATGGTCGGACGTTGACGGTGATGGCTACGGGGACAACTGGGGCAACGCATCGTGGAACGACCTGCGTAGCCCGTCCAGCGTTGGCGAGTATGCGGAAGGAGCCTTGATGGCTGATTTCTGCCCGCAAGTCGCGGGTAATTCCACCGCTGCTGGGTTCTTCGGATGCGCCGATGATGACGGCGACGGTGTTCCAAACATGTTTGAAATCGAAGATATACCCCTCGACAGCGACGGTGATGGCATTCCTGACGAATTTGATGAGTGCCCCGATACCCCACTGGGAACGCTGATCAACATCAACGGTTGTGAATTGACCATCAACGACGACGGTACCGTTGACCTGCCCGAAGACTCATTCTTCTCCGGAGAGTTGGTTCAAACGATCGGTTGGGGCGCCATCATCCTCACCCTGCTCACTCTGCTCCAAACGAATGCAGCGGCGGCCATTTTACCCGATGCCTTCCGATGGGTGCAGGTGTTCCGTCGCAACACCAAGATGACGAAGGAAGAAGTCAACGAATTGACATACTTGCAGTCGCTCGTTCAGGCCTACTTCCAAGAACCTGAGAATCTCCACGACGAACTTCGTGCGTTGAAAGCGGACCTCACGGCTCGGTTCACCAACAACGAGATCAAGAAAGAGACCCGTGAGAAAATCAATGTGCTCATCAACGATTTGCTGACCAGCAGCGACGAAGATTTGCTCCACATCGCCCACAGCGACGCTTATTTCGGCCTCGTCGACACCCTCAGCCCTGAAGAACGCACTGAACTGCTCAACGAGAAGGTCGCCATGGGCGAAACGGGCGCTACGCCCTCTGCTCCGGCTGCAGACGCCACAGCAAGCTCTCCCAAAGGCCCGCCAACGGGTCCTTCCGCCAATCTGAACGGTGAAATCAATCCTGAAGACGGGTTTGAGTGGCTCGAACATCCTGCCGGTAGCGGCACGTGGTACATGCGCCAACGGCAAGGCGAAGCATGGACAAAGTGGGACAACTGAATCCCATGAGTTTGAAGAGGTCCCCTGCGTGGCATGGCTGTGAGCAACGCATCGCTGGAGGCCCTGTCGTGGCATGCCCGCTTCTTGGGTGAGGCGCCTGGAGACGATGTGGTGGGAGGTCGACCACGTCAAGTTCCCGGAAAATGTTGGTCAAGGGTCACGCCCACGCCTGCCCCTTCCCCAACCCTCGCTCTCTGGTCAACCGAAATGGCCGAGGCTTTGGGACTGGAACGTACCGACAAAGCCGGCGTCGT
>DUIU01000179.1:0-1882 GCA_013330155.1 Candidatus Poseidonia sp.
CCCTTTCGTTGATGGTCTTTTGAGATGACCGTTCCCATGCTGGTTGACGCTTCGGAGGGGTCGCCAATGACGAGCTTACCAACGGCCTCTATGAAGCGTTCTTTGAATTCCTCATAGATGGATGAATCAACCAAAACCCGTGAGCCACACAAGCAAACTTGTCCAGAATTGGTGAATGATGCACGCACTAAATCGTCCATGATATCGTCAAGTGGAGCGTCATCGAGAACAATCGTGGCGTTCTTCCCGCCCAATTCTAAGGAGATTTTCTTGAACATGGGCGCAGCGGTGGCGGCGACAATCTTCCCCGTCGATGTACCTCCGGTGAACGAGATTCCACGTATTTGTGGGTGTTCAACGATGGCTTGGCCGACCTCTGGACCCAACCCGTGAACGAGGTTGAAGACGCCCTTGGGTAGTCCAATGCGCTGCATCACGTTGGCGAGATGGTGGGCGGTCAGCGGAGTCAGTTCTGAGGGTTTGGCCACGATGGTGTTGCCCATCAAAAGGGCCGGGGCGACTTTCCATGTGAGGAGGTAAAGCGGAAGATTCCATGGCGTAATGAGTCCCACGCAACCGATGGGCGACCGATGAACATGGTTCACGGCTCCATGATCGCTGAAGGTTGGTTCTTCGTGCTGTCCACCAAATTCGGCGAAGAAGCGGAAGTTAGCGACCGAACGTGATGCATCAACGCGACGGGCCAGTGAAATGGGTTTGCCCGTGTCCATGCTCTCCAATCGAGCGATGGCCTCATGGTCCTCCTCAAGAGCGTCGGCCAAACGATGAAGCCATTCGATGCGGTCGGCCATCGAGGTTGCTGCCCAATTTGATGACGCTTGTAAGGCAGCAGAAGTCGCTGCCTCAACGTCTTCCGGACCTGAACGCGGAAGCGTGGTGATGACCTTTCCAGTTGCAGGATTAACGGTCTCAAGAGTTTGACTGGATTGAGCAGCGACAAAGGCGCCGTCAATGTAGTTGAGGACAGGGTCCATCACGCCACCTCAGTATCGTAATTCCACCGGTCTTGGTCAGGGTCCCATTCGTCCCATGTTGGGACGGTTTCCAGGACATCAACGTAGTGTTCGGGTACGATGCCGGGAACGATGAAGGCCTTTTGGCGATGAAGTGGATAGGGGTTGCGAAGGTTGATGCCAAGAACGCCCAAAAGTGCCCTCGCAACGTACCATGTTGCTTGTGAGTTCCAACCATGAGCGATTTTGACCACAATGCCAAGGCCCTTTGGATAGTCGGGATGTTCAATGGCCAACCCGAGCAAGCCGTCAGCGCCCTCTTTGGCAATGACTCGTCCCTCTCCGGCCTTGAGGACGGTTGAATCAAGTCGGTTGAATCCACCAACAAGGTCAGGGTGCCGCACCATGGCTTCCCAAATCCAGTCCTCGTCCTTGTCTCGAACCAAACCCGCATAAATTTGGGCGAGTTCTGAAACCGTGTTGGATACCGTGGGGAGGCCACATCCATCTTTTGCGATTCGAAGCGGTGTCCAATCCGGTCCGAGGTACTTGCGAAGCTGGTCCATGTAGGCGTGAAACACCTCGTGCGTGGGGAGGGTGTAGCCTGCTCGGTTCCATCCTTTTTTCCGGCATCCACGCAAAATGGCAGCATGCTCACCAGAACAGGTATGGAACCAACGACGAGGGCGGCGAACCTGTCGTCCAAATTGAATCAGGGGGACGTCAAGAGGGGTCAGCATCAGCGGCCATTCAGGTTCGGCGAGCAGGGATTGTGCGGCCGCAACGTGTTCGGTGTCTCCGTTGTGAGAGGCAACGGCAATGGCTTTTTGCTCCCATGAACAATCCTCGAGCTCATCGGTGAAGGCTTTGAGCATGAAGGGTTTCATCATGGACCGACCATAGCACAG
>DUIU01000179.1:2260-3743 GCA_013330155.1 Candidatus Poseidonia sp.
GTGGTCTCCGAGACGCCGTTTCGGCGGTAATCAACCAGGGGCTCCCATGCCACTTCCCGCCCGGTTGGAATGCCCTCGACCTTTTCGCCGAGTGGGGATTCGGGGTACATCCCCGAACCGGGCATGCCGGGTTGAACCGCCGAGAACGTGTTGTGCTTCAAGCCCATATCAGACGCCTCCCAGCATGGATTCGACCATGGGCACGACCTGTTTCATGTAGGCGGTCATGTTTCTGCAGACTCGGTCGGCGTCATGGTTGAAGAAATCAAACCATGCCATGATTCGGTCTTTTGGATGAAAACGCTCCACCATTTGTTTGGCCACGTCTTCGACGTTTCCGATGAGTGCATTGTTGGCAGCCCGAGACACCTTGTCCGGGTCAATCGTGCCCTCTAAGGCATTCCAGTAGGCACTCAAGGCCCGGTCAGCCTCGTTTTGTGCTGCAGCGGATTGCTCTTCTGGCGTCAGTCCTTCCTCGGCATTGAGGAAGACAAAACTCGTTCTTGGCATGTCGCTTCGCTTCCACGCTCCCCCGTCTTTGTGGTAGACTTTTCTCATCCGTTCATGGGTTGCATCGATCACCTCGGGGGAGGTGATGGAGAGGTTGAACACCTTCACGGGTAAGATGCTGTTGACGAAGGTTTGAGCGCGTGGGTCATGGGTGCCTGCAACCAATTTGAGCAATTCTCGGCGGAATTCACTGGGTACAATTTTCAAATCTTCAAAGACGTACCTCGAAGGAATGTGAATGGATTCGGGTCGAGCATCAAGCGCCTCAAACTCCACCGCAGCCTCCTGAACCAGCTCCCAATCCTCGTCGCTTCTGAAGTTGTCCCGAGTCAACACCGTTGGACGGATCATGGTCGAATTGATGACGTCGCCTCGCAAAAGTCGGAGGAAAATTTCGGCGGCTTCCATGAAAATCTGTCCCCTCAAGGCAGGCCATGCTGCTTCTTCAATGGAATTTCGTGGAATGACGCCGTAGGGTCTGGCCATGAATTCAAACCGACCGGCTGAGAACCCGATGTGAAGGCAGCGCTGTTCGTTTTCATCGAGCCCGTGAAGGCTGAGAACATTGGCCATGCGCTCCGCTTGTGCTATGGGTCCGCCGGAGGCGAGAATGGAGACCACAGCGCTACCGATTTCGATGTGTTTTGTGCGGCGAAACGATTCGAGAGCCAGTTGGGGGAAATCGGTGCAGAGTCCCACTTCGCCTTTCCAATGGGGGACCACTGGTTTGTCGTTTGACTTCTGCGTTTCCGTCGAGAGGTGGGCTTGAGCAATCCATCCAATGCCAAAACCGAGGTCGTCAGCACAGGTTAATTGTTGGAAGTAATTTCGCAGCATGGTCGCTTCGTCGGGCAGGTGCCCGTCGGCGTCGGGTGTTTGCGAGATGGAGAAGAAGATGTCATGCTCCACGGCCACGCACCGATTCCTTCCACAGGGCCATGGCTCATAATGGGTGTGGCGACCTAGTCTTTGG
>DUIU01000179.1:4117-5832 GCA_013330155.1 Candidatus Poseidonia sp.
GCGTTGTGGGCGATGAACTCGTGGAGGCTATCGGAAAGAACCAGCATGGCTGATTCGTAGTCCTGTTCAATCTCGGCAAGGTCGGCCAATCCCCACCGGGCTACCAATTGTCCCGAGAGGCTTTCGAGGCCTTTGGCAAGGTCAAGTGAGCGGTTGAACAGGTCCCTCGCCGCCCCAAACTCGCCGATGGTGGCTTGACAATGGGCGAGGTCTGCCAGCGCTTTCATTTGGCCGACCTCGTCTTTGAGTGAAATGAGCAATTCAAGGCGTTCGGTTCCTACGGCAATGGCCGTGTCTTCGTCGTGTTGCCGTTTGGCGATGTTCATCAGGAGGGCCATTCCATAGGACATCCCTTCCTTGTCCTCAGTCATTTGGCGCAACTGCAGCGCCCGCTGTGCGGTCGCTCGTGCTTCTTCCAATCGACCGTCAGCGAGGTAGAGAAGCGCCACGTAGTGGTGCACGGCCGCCGTGAGCGCTTGACCGTCTTCAAAACCTTCAGCCTCTTCAGCCAGCCTTGTGTAACTTTCGAGGCTCGCATCGACCACTTTCAATGCTTCAAAGCGGGCCCAACCTCGTTCCTCATCGTTTGATGCCACTTTGCTTGCGTGGTCGATCAACTGCTCGACCAAGGCGTTGTCTTCCAATTCTTGTGCGAGGGGAATCAGTCGAAGCGCCAGCGGTGTGTTGATGCTTTCCATTGACCCACCACCGGTGAGCATGTGGAGCACTTGCGAGGCCATTTCAGGAGACATGTCGGCTTCCATGAGAACACCTCAAATTGAACGTAGGCGGCCACCGTCGACGGCCAAACTCACGCCTCGAATTCCGCCCGAGGCGGGCAAACAGAGGTAGGTGATGGCGCTAGCGGTCTCAAGCGGGTCGATGAGTCGTTCGATGGGCACTTGGTTCAACCACCCTTCTCGCACGGTTTCTGCTGACTTGCCAGTGCGCTTTTGGATGGAGGCCGACAGGCTGCCAAGGCGCTCGGTGTCGGTGAACCCGGGAAGGACGTTGTTGATGGTTATGCAGGGGGCGAGTTCACGCGACAGCGACTTTGCCCACGAGGCCATGGCTCCACGTAATGTGTTGGAGAGGCCAATGTTGGGGATGGGTTCTTTCACCGAAGTGGAAATGATCTGTATGATTCGGCCATATCCTGCGGCTTCCATGCCGGGCACGGCGGCCTTCACCAGGGTGTGGGCGGCGTGGAGGTGTCGACGGAACGGGGCATCAAAGTCGCCGACTTCGTTGTCCAGCAGGGGTCCGCCTGGAGGACCACCGGCGTTGTTGATGAGGACGTGAACGGGTCCGAGGGTTTCCACAGCAGAGGCAAACGCTGACTCGATGCTTTCGGTTTCTTCAAGGTCGAGCATGAGGGCTTGGAAACGACCGTCTCCAAGGGAGGCCATTTCGGTGCATAAGGCGGTCAATGCGGCACCGTTTCGGGCGCAGACCGTCACATCGGCCCCGGCTTTAGCGAGCATTTTGGCTGTTGCTTCACCAATCCCTTTGCTCGCTCCGCACACCAATGCATGCTTGCCGCGCAGCGCTGTTGAAACGAATGGATAGTCGGTACCGAGCAGGTCCATGCTGGCCGGAAATCGCCTTAGGTCATAGCCCTTGGGTTTCTTCCGTCGTCATCACAGCCAATCAAGGATGGTGTTGAGTTGAACCAACCAGTCATCGGATGCCACGTCGATGATGTCGTAATGGTC
>DUIU01000055.1 GCA_013330155.1 Candidatus Poseidonia sp.
CGCATTGCAACGATGATGAACGAACTTCCGATGTTCACCGTTGATTTGGATACGGTCCAGACCAACATGATTTATGCCCAGACCGCTGAACCCGCGGCAAAGGTGGTTGAACAGTATGCGGCCAACGGCATTGACATGTTTGACTTGAGTGAACATCGCCTTCGCGTCGTGGTTCATCTTCACATCACCGAGGAAGATCTTCAGCGTTTCACCGAAGTATCCCAACGCTTGTTTGGTTGATTCTTCATATACGCTTACCCGACAAATCCAGTATGTCCTCTAGCGTTCGCGATACGCTCTGCAAACACAACTCCGCTTCAGATGAGACTGAACATGTCTGCGAGTGGTGCCAATCCATCATTGATTTCCAGCCCCGTAAAGGCTGGCAAGTCCACCTTCCTCCCGAACAACATGAACGGGCGATCACACTGATCGGAGACTCAAGCGCAACCTCCGCCCGAAAATGGAACACGCTGTCTGACAACACACATCACCTTGACCACGTCCAATGGGCTCGTTTGCCCGAACCCACCGAACCCATCCTTCACCCCCCTCATTCGTGGGATGCTTTCCAGGACTTGGCAGACGCTGTCCTTCGGGGAGACGGCCTTTCGCTTCAGCAAGAAGCCATGCTGAGAGAAGGAATCGTGTTTCACGATGAATCCACGCTGCGCTACCTCGATTCAACATGGAATTTGAACGGTATCCCTCTCCCCGGCCTCAGCCTCTTCGTCGCTTTTTCCCTTTTTGGAGACACTGAAAAGCGAGAAGGATGGGACATTCCAGCGTTGTTGTTGTGTGTCACTTCGGTGAATCCGGAACATCGTCAGCAATCCCCCATGATTCAGCGTTATTTGCCAGGGCCGCGGAATTTGCGCCCGCCGTACCGCCCTCTCGCCTCGATGTTAACCTGGCTTTCCACACGGCTCAAAGTCGATCGCACCCTCGACATGCGGCCAGAGGATTGCGTTCCCATGATGGCCTGGGCTCATGACATTCAGACGCGCATGTTTGAGCGACAACCCCGAAACATGGAAGGTATGTTTCGAAAAGCCCTCTCCAACCATCCTCCTGGGCTTTTTCACGTCTATGATTCGCCGTGGATGAGGGCGTGGCAAAGCCTTGAATCAAACGTCCATCAATCCGAGACTCAAAAGTGGGCACTCGATTTGAATGCGAAGGCCCTTCGTTTCCGTATTCGGACCAAGTCGGGTTTGCTGCGTTTGATCAAAGTCCCAAGTCAACCCGCCCTTTGGGCGCTCTTGTCATCGCTTTCCCTTTCGCCCTTGAACTCCGAAGCGGGGTCCCTGCTCATGAGTTTGCAACACAACTGGGCGGTTCCTTATGTTGAGGAGCCTCAACCGTCCAAACCCCTCATCCGGTCAATGGAATTCTGCCATGAAATCATGAATGGGTTGGACCAAAAAGTGTTCCTTCAACATGCGAAGGCCCTGATCATTGGGCGGCTTGGGCACGTTTACGAGGTTGCGGTTGGTCATGGCCAGCATGGGGCGCCATACACCATTCAGCACGTTATTGACATTGAACCAAGCCTGAAACGCCCTATTTGCATTCACAGCGGCCGTTTTTCCAACACGCTACCGTTGGGCGACACCATGGGGGGGGTGGTCTTGTCGATGGTCAACGATGTCGTTGCCTCCGAACAGGTCGACAGTCTCGAGAGCCTGTTGTCCTCACAGGCTCCTTTTGGATTCCCAAGACAAAGCATTCCCCGGCCTTGGTTGAATGCGTTGGATGTGGAGGGTCTTTCCCAGCAGCTGGGCCACCCATACCTCGGTGAACAACTCCGTTGGTACCGGCGGGAAATCCAACAAGAGCCCGCCCGGCGGCAGGGCCAAGGGCTCCATGAACTCCTTCTGCGAAATCGATTCAATGGACGAAATCGTTCACGAACATCCGAACGATGGGTGGCTCGCTTCCACACTGTCTTTGACCGAGAAGGACGCTTCCCCCATGATGAGTTGGTGGCCGAGTGGCGCACGACGGTCACTCCGTACCTCCGCGGCCACGAGCCCAAACCCATGGAAGGCGAATTCTTTGGTCGTTATGAGGAGGGTTACTTCAACCGTCGCTATCATCATCTTATGCCCCATCGTCGAATGGACGACATCCATGAAGAGGGTGACATCCGAGATGGGGAACGTCGATGGTGCGAGGTTTTTGCTCGGGTCTGGGAGGTGTTGATTCATCAACCGCTGGGAGCAACGTTCAGTCTCCCAGCTGAAGATGGCTTACCGATCACGTTTGAGCACGCGGCCCTGCAAGTGACCGTCCGTTCGGACATTGAGCGCCAGTTCTTGATGCGCATTGGGCGAGTCTTGGGGTATGTCAAGCATGACGATTCAGATGCCCATTCAATGTTTATCCGTCGAGACCACCCTCGCCCGAATGCACGGCTCCAATTGACCGACTTGCTTCGAGACGCCCAGCAGCGTCAACGTGTGCGAGGGGCTCCTCCACGCTGGTGGAATTACATTGATGTCGTCGCTCCGCCTTACGTGGTGCCACACTTCCGGTGGCAACTTCAAATCGACCATCGCGACGCAAGGCGGCCGATACAGGCCGACCGTCCCGGCGAGGAAGAATTCAATCCCGGCGGTCTCTTTGGATGAAGGCAAATGCCAAACCGACGGCCATCAAAGTGGACGCCATCGAAATGAACGGTGTGTTTTCCTCGGATTCATCTTCTGCCCCACTCTCGTCGACCGTTTCAGGGACGATTGGCATGATCTCGTAAACAAGATGGATTTCCAAGTCATCCCCGTCGTGAGGCGTGGGGAGTGTGAGTGTGGCGGTACCTTCGGTTTGGTTGCCGAGGCTAACCATGTCTCGAACAATGTGCGGATATGTCCCCTGGCCGTTTGAACCATCTTGGTATTCTGCAGATGACTCCACAATCCATGCCGCGACGCTAAAGGTCATGTTGTCAAGATGCCGTTCTTCGATGTCAAGCGCCCAGCCAATGGTGCCTGATGTGTTGGTTAACGGAGCCCATGTAAACAGGGTCGTACCGGCGCCCAGAGCAAGGTCTCGATGAGCGAGTCCGGTGTATTCTTCGACGCGATTATCGTGTTCGTTATCATGAACGTCCAACACTGAATTCTTTCCGGGCTTCTTGATGGTACCATTGAACACTGAACCGGGAGGCGAATGAGAATAATCCGTCAAATGCGCGTAGCGGTCTCTAAATCGTTGTTCCAAAACTTCCTCTCCGAAGGGGTCGCTCAAGGTTGAGTGGATGTGGTATGGCGTGAGGAGTCCTTCTTCATGCACTTCTTCAATGGCATGTTCAACGTACACGCAGCTGTCGCACCATGTCGCCGTATAGACTTCGACCACCGCATTCAAATCGCTGAGGTTGTGGGTCACCGTACTGGCGTTGGTGGCTTTGGTTGACTGGCCTCCAAAGATCATTCCGTTGTCAACTTCAACCGAGGGCAGTGCGCTTGCTGAACCGCAACCCATCATCAAAGCGACAACCACGAGAACGGCCAAATGGCGACAACGCATGTTTAGCGGGAGCCGTCGCAGGGATATGAAACCCTCTCGCCGTTGTTTCTTCCGTCAAGGATACTTTTGGGAATCTTTGCTGGCATCAGTGGCGATGTTGTCCTCGCTACCAAACAAGACCTTTCCTTCTGGGAATTCGCCATTCTGGTATCGGAGGTTGAGTTCCTCGAGGCGACTCTTGATGCCTGCGCCTGACCGTAGCACGGCTTTCGCAATGGCGTTGAGGTTTCCATTCTGGAGGCCCATGCGGGTAAGAATGTTGTACATGACGCATCCTGCAATCATGGAGATGGCTACGTTGGAGGTAGGAGCATCTACGCTTGGCTCACCGATGTGGCTCATCACACCAAAGAAGGCCTGCATAACTGCGTCGAGCTGTGGTTCGCTGAGGCGCTTGGCCAAACAGTCGTTCAGATTCTGAGCAACCTTGTCCAATTCGTCCTCACGTGCAGCAGCAGCGTTGAGTTGGTCTGGTTTGGCAGCCCAGCGTTGCCTCACTCGCTCTTGGTAGTGCTGACTGATGACTTTTCGAGCGTTGCCGAGTTGTTTTTGAGTGATTCCGTAGTTCTCCATCAGTTGCTTTTCGTTGATGCTCACGGTGCGGAACCACCTTGCAGCGATGGAAGCAATGGCCAGGGCCATGATTTGCAAATTCTCTTGGTCGGTGCCACCGCGCAGTTCAGGGTGCTGCTCACCACCTGCTCGGCAGATGGAGGTTTTTGGGCACTTGAGTCGTCGTCGTTCACCAGGAGTCAGGGTCTTTCGGACCGCCTCTTGCGCAGGGGTCAATTTTCGAGCTGCTGCACGAGCCATTGGCTCAACAGCGGCAGCAAGATCCTTGCCAAACATGGTGCGAATGGTGGACATGAGTTGGACGTACATGGGGTCGGTATCGCGTTGAGAACTTCGGTCAAGTTGTGCCATGCGGCGAGCAATTCGACGTTGTTGCTGGCTCAGGCGTTGGCCTGCAGCATCAAAGCGGTCTCCAAAAGGATTCATCCTGCCACCCATTCGGGCACCTGCATGAGCAGCATCTCGGTTGACGGCTTCGTTGTGGCGACCTTCGCCCAACGAACTTCCGCTGTTGGTGTCGGCATCTGTAGTAATGTGCTCGTGCACAAGTGAACATACATCACATATGCCCTCTGCTCGAACAAGGTCAATCGTCAAGTTTCCGCCACAATCATCGCATTTTGTTTTCATATTTTCCAACTCCAGAGTTCATTTCCTGTCAGGGTATATAAAGATGGGATTCCCATTTCACAGATTTTTTGACCTCTCACCTTTACCGCGATTTGAGGCTCCGGTTTTCTGTCAAATCCGTCATACAAACCACCCATGCCCTTTT
>DUIU01000211.1 GCA_013330155.1 Candidatus Poseidonia sp.
TTTGATTTTAGCAAACAACTCTTTCCAGCTTTGTTGGAGATGGGTTGGCCCATGTATGCTCAAACCATTGACGGCGTTTGGTTTGATGTGGGGCAGCCCTTTGAACTCATACGGGCCCAATCAACGCTCATGGAGCGCTACGGTGAATTGCCTTTTTCTTATCCAAGTTCGTACACAGAATCAAACGGTGTTCTTCAAGCGCATGATGCTCAAGTGCAAGGTAACGTCAAGCATTCCGTCATTGGACACAGATGCTCTGTCGAGGGCGAGGTCAGCCACTCATTGTTGATGGACGCCTGCACGGTGGATTCGGGAGCATCGATTCAGGAATCCGTCGTCGGAGTCGGCGTTATTGTGCCATCAGGCACGGTGCTGAAGCACTGCGTGGTTGGTGATGGAGCCGTCCTCAATCCCGGGGAAACGTACGTGGACAAAAAAATTCCAAAGGAACCGGACGCGTAGGGCAAGCATCTATGAAGGGCCGGTGCCGGCGAGAGTATCGATACCATGACATCTAAGCCGAATCGAACCTACGAGCGCACGTGGGCAGAAATTGAGGAGATGCTGGAACAAGCCACTGAAAAAATGAATCAGTGGAAAGAATGGTACGATGCGTGCAAGGAAGAAAAGGACAAGGCAGGCATGAAGGAAGCCGCCCGGAATCACAAGGCTCTCGAAGGAGTTGTGAAGACCTTGAAATGGACCCTTGGAGAGGAAGGAATCAGCGATCCTCTCAATTGATTTCATCACCAACCGCGCTTGTCCATTCGGATTTCCAGTGTTTCAAGTTCGTCTCCCTTCATTGGGACACCTTCCATCATGGCCATGGCTTCTGCAACCTTGCTTGGTTCGTCATAGTGAGCAGTGGCCATAACAATAGCGTCGGCCATGGTGGGTGGGTCGCTTGACTTGAAAATTCCTGAGCCAACAAAAATGCCGTCCATGCCCATGCGCATCATAAGTGAGGCGTCGGCAGGTGTGGCAATTCCACCAGCGGAAAAGGTGACAACGGGGAGGCGTCCAAGCCGATGCACATCGTCCAAAACTCCACGGATACCCGCATGCATTTCGTCATCGATGGCGCCAAAGGGCGTCATTAGGTGGGTTCCAGGAAGTTCGGAATGGGAGGCGAGTACGCGGTACCGTTCCATGATCTTCTCAGTGGCGAGGTCAAGTCCATGGTCATCGAGGGATTGGATTTGGTGAATCTCTTGGTCGATAAGGCGAGCGTGTGTGACCGCCGCAACGACGTTGCCGGTTCCAGCTTCACCCTTGGTTCGAATCATGGCGCATCCTTCCCAAATTCGACGAACGGCTTCACCGAGTCCGGTGGCTCCACAAACAAATGGAATTCCGTATTCGTGCTTGTTGATGTGGAAGTAGGGGTCAGCGGGAGTCAAAACTTCGCTCTCATCAACCATGTCAACGCCCATGGATTCGAGGATTCGGGCTTCGCCATCGTGACCGATTCTTGATTTGGCCATGACAGGAATTGAGGTGCAATCAAGGATGCCTTGAATCATGTCTGGATGGCTCATTCGAGCAACGCCCCCAGCTTTTCGGATGTCGGCTGGAACTCGTTCAAGGGCCATGACGGCCACGGCGCCGGCGTCTTCAGCGACAGCGGCCTGCTCTGGGTTGACAACGTCCATGATGACGCCGCCTTGTTGCATTCGTGCGAAGCCTCGCTTGAGGAGGTCGCTTCCCATACGGAGTTGAGAGAAGTCAGTTTTCATGGTGCTCACACCTTCCGGGAGTCGGCCTCCCTTATGACGGTTGGTTCTATGCCGTGTGGCGTTCAGTCGGCGAGGATTGGGGAATCGCCTTCTGCGATTTCTGCATCCACGGATTCGTCGGCGTTGCGGTCAATCCATGCTTCTTCTTCGTCCGGGACATCGGTGTCGGCGAAAATAGCATCCACCGGGCACTCTGGTACACATGCGCCGCAGTCAATGCATTCATCGGGGTCGATGACAAGGTAGGTGTCTGCCTCTCGAAAGGCTTCGACTGGGCAGACATGGACGCATTCTTGGTACTTGTGGTCAACGCAGGCAGATGTGACAACGTGGGTCATGGTGGTTCCTCGATTCAAGCACGCCCAAAGGCCTACTTAATGGCTTGTTAGAAAGGAGAATTGGTTTCGTACATACGAAATTATCGCCACTCAGTCTCCTCTTTTGGAAATTCGAAGCCACCAAGTCAACGCCAACAATACCAGCATCCCGCTCGCCAAGTATCCTGCAAAAGAACGTCCATCTTCTCCCTGAAGTTGTTGGTCGTTCTCCGAGGCGTTCTGCGTGTCGGCCTCGGTTGAGGTCGAATCAGGCTGTGTGGTAATCTCCTGTGTACCATTCGGAGTGTGGTCACACGCATTGGGTACCCCGTCTTGGTCAGCATCTTTTCCATCGTCACCACCCGAGCAAACATCGTTGGCATCCTCCACTCCGTCCCCATCGGTATCGATGAGTGCATCGCACCCATCGGGTGTACCGTCGTCATCAACATCAACGGAATCGTCGTGGTTTGGACACAGGTCAAGGTCATCGCCCACCCCATCCTCAACGCTGTCCACCAAGTCGTCGCATGGTTCGGGTATGCCGTCCTGGTCCACATCAACGGTGTCGTCGTGGCCCTCGCAAGCATCATCTTGGTTTGCTACACCGTCCTGGTCGCTGTCCACTAATTCATCGCATGCATCCGGCTTCCCGTCATTGTCATCGTCGATGGTGTCGCTGCCCGATGCGCACTGGTCCAACGGGTCAAGAACTCCATCGCCATCGCT
>DUIU01000177.1 GCA_013330155.1 Candidatus Poseidonia sp.
CGGTGATCTTGTTGACTTCGGCGACGTAGTCGTCCTTGATGGCGTCCCAGACCGAACGGGGCACATAGACTCGGCTGGCGGCACTGCACTTCTGACCTTGGAACTCAAAGCCCCCGCGAAGCATGGCAACGAGCAGGGCGCGACGGTCGCAATCCGGGTGGGCGACAATGAAGTCCTTCCCGCCAGTTTCTCCAACGATACGCGGGTAGGATTTGAGGTTCTCGAGGTTGTTGGCCACGTCTCGCCACATTTGGCGGAAGACACGGGTTGAGCCTGTGAAGTGAATACCTGCTAACTCGCTGTGCGACAAGCAAATGTCGCCAACAACAGCCGCTCTTCCTGGAATAAAGTTGATGACGCCTCCAGGCAGGCCTGCATCCATCATGAGGCGCATCAAACGGTAGTTGGAGACGTAAGAGTTTCGAGAGGGCTTCCATACGCCCACGTTGCCCATGATGGCGGCGCAGGACGGTAGGTTGGCGGCGATGCTCGAGAAGTTGAATGGCGTCACGGAGAACACGAAGCCTTCGAGCGGTCGCACCTCACTGGAGTTCCACATGGATGATGGCGAAATCGGTGGTTGCATGTCTTCGTAAATTTGGCGAGCATAATCGGAGTTGAATCGCCAGAAGTCGATCAGCTCACAGGCCGAGTCAATTTCCGCTTGGTGGCAGGTTTTCGACTGGTTGAGCATCGTTGAAGCGTTGATTTCAGCTCGGCGTGGACCTTTGAGCATCTCGCTTGCTTTGAGGAAGATAGCAGCCCGGGCCTGCCATTCCATGGTGGACCACATCTCGTGAGCGCCAAGGGCGGCGTCGATGGCGGCGTTGACTTCTTTCTTTCCAGCCATGTGGACTCGAGCGATGACGTGGCCGTGGTTGTGGGGCATCACTTGCTCAACCACATCGCCGGTGAAGACCTCTTCACCGTTGATGATGCAAGGAATTTCCAACACTTCGGAGGATTGTCGCTTGAGTTCTACTTCAAGTTCAGCACGCTCCTTGCTGCCGGGCAAGTAGCCGAGCACAGGTTCGTTTACAGGGGTCGGTGGCTTTGGAATGCTGTTCACCATGATTTCCCGTCATAATCGGCGACTCTTGAACCTCACCCATCTTGCCGATGGGGGCTTTGGTAGGTGTTTGGTGCGGCTGACCTTCTGACTGCTCTCAGCGGTAAAGATGGGCGTGTTTGGCTCTCACCTTGGCGATTTTTGGTCCGACAACGGCGGCACAGTAGCCTTGGTAGGGGTTTCTGGCGTAGTAGTCGTGGTGTTTCTTCTCAGCGATGAGGAAATTGATGGGCTCTTCGAGCGTGGTCACAATGGGGGCGTCGTAGACGTTGCCCATGTCGGTAATGATGGCCTCAGCTTTGGCTCGCTGTTCTTCGGAAAGCGGCATGATGCAGGAGCGGTATTGCGTTCCAATGTCATTGCCCTGTCGGTTGAGTTGGGTCGGGTCGTGAACGGTGAAGAAGACTTCGAGCAGGGTCTCGTAAGAGATGACGGTGGGGTCAAACTGCACTTCAACCACTTCGGCGTGGCCGGTTGTTCCGCTGCACACCGCCTGATAGGTCGGATGAGGGTCTGGGCCACCGGCGTAAGCGGGAAGGGCAGACTCAACGCCGTGGATTTGCTTGTAAGCGCCTTCAACGCACCAAAAACATCCTCCGCCCACAATCATGCGTTCCATGTTCCTTCGGAAATCGCCGTCTCATTTGAAGGTTTGATTTCGATGGTGAGGTTACTTGAGTCATGCTCTCCCAACCTAGATAAGCGGACAAGAGGTCCAGCGAACATGAATCGTGATTTTGCATGGCTGGCCTTAGTCATGGTCCTCAGCGCAAGCCTTCTGGTCACGTTGTTGCCAGAGGATGACACCGTTTCAGTGAACGAGGACGTCATTGAGGAAGAGGTAGTCGAAGAGAGCACGTGCGTTGTCGGTACTGAAAAAGTCTTGAATGCTTCAGCGGCAAACGGCTTTGATTGTGTCCCTCTGGACCCACATTCCATGTTTCACACGCACCCTGCTCCTGTCTTGTCGGTCAACAACGTCATTGACGACGGTTCCACCATCGTGATTCTTGGCGGCGTTTCGCATCTGCACCCCGATGAAATCACCGTCTCGATGAGCATCGACGAGGATTTTTCCATCTCCACTCAGCCAAACATGGACGGTGCTTGGTCGCTTTCAGTGCAGAGCAGCGAAGAGGGAGAAATTCAATTCATCATAACGGCCAGCCATCCGGTGGAGGATACACATTCCGAGGCCATGGTGGTCGACATTGACCGAACCCCAGCTGATGAGGAGGAACCAACTGACCCCAATCAAGGCGATGAGGGAGACGATGAGACAGACGATGGCACCGGTAATTCTACCGGGAATGGAAGCGACAACAACGCCGGAAATGGAAGCGACAACAGCACGGGTAACAATACTGGAAACAACACAGGAAACAGCACGGGCAACGGCACCGATGACCCGCCGGGTCCAACCCAACCGACCTACGACTCTTCCGATATGGGCCAGTTTTGGCTTGATGTCTTCCGTTGTCAATCCGGCCAAAACATCACGCAGGTCGACGATTTAACCACCACGGCGGTGGAAACGCACGAGTGTTCGGTCAGCATCACGATGAACGCGACCCACATCACCATCGTGACCAATGGTCTGCCGGACCACGACTTTGAATCGACGTTGGCCTGCTCACAAGGCAACGATTGCACACGAGCTCAAAATTACGAATGGACCATTCCACGCTCCCCGGTCAACGACACGACCGGTGGGCATGACGCCACGAACTGCCCGGAAGCCAACGGCGATTACGAATGTGCACCAGCCCGTGGCGAGGTCGCCATCGCCATCAACGGTGTGCCGTTCTACGGTCCAGAAGACGGCCCTGGCGGCGATGCGGTGGCCAGCCAACATGGAGCCTACGAGGAAGACCGACAACCCATCGTCCTCGGTGTGTGCCACGCCCACAACGGCCAAGGAGGCACCTTCCATTACCACGCTGACGCCAATTGCCTTCACTGGCACCCTGAAGAAGGTGAGGACATGTTCGACTACGATACGAGCACACCGGCGGCCGTCGCTCAAAACACGGCCAATGGCTCGCACTCGTCCGTGATCGGTGTGGGTATGGACGGCTACCCTATCTACGGCCTTTGGGGCTATGACGACCAGATGAACGTCGTCGAGATGAAGAGCTCCTACCAACTCAAGGCGGGTGAAACAGGCTACAACGGCATTGACGATTACGAATACGTCTCGGGCCTGGGCCACCTCGATGTTTGCAACGGCCATTTTGGCCCAACCCCTGAATTCCCCGACGGCATCTACCATTACCACTCAACCATGATGAACGGCGATGGCGACATGGGCTTCCCGTACTTCCTGCTCTGCTACCACGGTGAAACCTTCCTCGATGAGGGGGGAAGCGGCGCAGACTGTTCCGGATTTGGTGAAACGTGGGGTCCGGGCATCGGTCCTCCTCCAGCCGGCTGTGAAGGCGGTGGCGGTGGCCAAGGTGGTCAACTCACCAACGTTGAGGTGGTCTCTTCACAGGTCTTCTCGCCCTTTGCGATGGTCTGGATGGTGGCCTTTGCCCTGATGTTCCTGCGGCAGAGGCGAGACTGAAAGCCTTCAATGTCCTGAATCCTTTATTGCACCTCAAGTGCATTCATCGCCATGGCTCGGACGTGCGATCGTTGTGGAACACCGTTGATAGGAAGCCGTTGCCATCGTTGCGGTTCCGCTCAGCGCCGTCAGCGCTGTGAAGTCTGCAATCGTCCTTCGTACGGTCTACGGACACCCAGTGGTTCGGACCGTTCGATGTGCCGAACATGCCGAAAAAGACACGACTGATGAATCTATAGAATGGTGGACGTGCCGAG
>DUIU01000015.1:0-3160 GCA_013330155.1 Candidatus Poseidonia sp.
GACCATCGCCTCCATCGCTGATTTCCAACCGCATGTCACCTCGGGTGCTGTCGAACCACCGGCGAATCCTCTCACTGTATCACAGCCGTGCATCCGGCTGACGGATGTTGACGCCGTAGGGCGCTCGGGTCGTCATCTGACCACCTTTGAGATGATGGCGCATCACGTGTTCAATCGTCCTGATGAGGGGCTTGAATTGTATTGGATGGACACGTGTGTTGAACACTGCCACAAAATGTTGACCGACACGTTTGGCATTCCATCTGAAGAAATCACCTATGTGGAAAACCCGTGGTGTGGTGGTGGCAATGCTGGAGCAGCCGTTGAGGTCATCGTTGGGGGTCTTGAATTGGCCACGCTCGTGTTCATGGACATGGAGGAGCATCCAGATGGTGAAGTTGAATTGAAAGGCGACCGTTATCGAACCATGCCCCTTCAAATCATTGACACAGGTTACGGACTGGAACGATTTTGCTGGGCCGCAGCAGGTACCCCTACGATTTACGAGGCCATTTATCCCGAAACGGTGGCTTGGTTGAAAGAACTCTCAGGATTTGATACGGTTTCCCAAAAATGGCCATCCTTGGACCTCGATCAACTCTTGAGTGAGATGTCCCGCTTGAACGGCATCATGAACATCGAAGCCGGGGTTGACGGAGAGAAACTGGTCAACCTCTTCCTTGCCAAGTTGAATGAGCGTGGAGTCGAAATCACCGGTGAACAATTCTCATCCGTCACCGAACCGCTTGCTAACATTTACGCCATTCCTGACCATCTTCACGCTCTGTGTAACATGCTGGGTGATGGTTTGGTCCCATCCAATGCCAAGGCCGGTTATTTGGCGAGGATGCTTGCCCGTCGTGTTCTTCGAATGAGAGATGAACTCGGTATTGATGTCCCCCTCGCTGATTTAGCAACCCACCATCTCGATGTGAACCTTGGTGGGCACTTGAACAAACAAACCCGTGATGGCCTTCTCACGATTCTTTCACTTGAAGAGGAACGCTACGCCGAAATGTTGCGAAAAGGTACAAACGTCATACAAACTCAACTCAAAGGCCTTCCAAAAAACAGCGAAGACATTCCCGATGAACACCTCTTCACGATGAATGACTCTCACGGGTTAGCACCTGACATGGCCATCACCTTGGCGAGAGCAGCTGGGTGGAGTTCAGTTTCTCTTCGAACTGGTTTTTCTGCCGAGATGGCCGAACGACATGCCAGGATGGCCAAAGAAGCAGCAATGGTCACCGCTGATGCCTCCTCGGGTCTTGACACATCGGCTTTTCCTCCAACCGAACCGTTGTATTATTCCGCTGTCTATCAGCCGACTTTTGAGGCTCAAGTGCTTGGGTGCTTGGAGTCCAAGGAACACGGGCCGGATGGTTCAACACACGCCATCGTCCTCAACGCCACTCTGTTTTATCCCGAAGGCGGGGGCCAAGAGGGCGACCGTGGCACATTTACGCAAGGAGATACTACTTTCTCGGTACTTGATACCCAGAAGATGGGTGAGGTCATTGTCCATTTCACCAACGGCCCAATAGAGAAAGGGAAAGATGTGCAGGGTACGCTGGATTGGATGCGTCGTAAACAACTCATGGACCACCACACGGCCGTTCACATAGTCGGTGGGGCCGCCCGTCGATTGCTCGGTCCGCACATCTTCCAAGCAGGGTCCCATCTTTCGGTGGACAGCGGTCGTTTGGACATCACACACTTCCATCGTTTGACCCGAGAGGAATTGGACGCCATGGAAGACATGGCCAATCTGGTTTTGAGCGATGTCCGGTCAACAGAAAAAACAGAATTGAACCGAAAAGATGCCGACCTCATCCACGGTTTTGACCTCTACCAGGGTGGTGCCCCCAAGGGCAATTCCATTCGTATTCTCAAAATTGCTGACCATGACATCCAAGCATGCGGTGGTACGCATCACGATGAACCCGGGCAGATCGGGTCCATTCGTATCGTTCGGTCCTCAGCGGTGCAAGACGGTGTTGAACGCTTGCACATCGTTGCAGGCAACGCAGCGCTGACCTACGCCCGTGCTCAGGATGCTTTGGTGCGAACCTCAAGCCAGGTGTTCGGCGTGCACGCAGACGACTTACCAAAAGCCGCTACACGTTTCTTCAAAGAATGGAAGGAGCAACGGAAACTCATTGAGCAATTGGAATCTGAAATTGTGCGCCTGCGTACATCAGGTGGCGGCGATGCGAGTACCGAAGTGGACGGGGTCAGGATTGTCGTCATGGAGATTGATGGGGACCTGAAATCCATGACGACGATGTTGAAGGAATTGACACTTGATGCTTCAACTCCGACGTTGGCGATCCTTGGTTCAAGAGACGGTGGTGGGAAATTGATGATTGCAACCACCGAAAACACCGCAGCCAGTGAGCGATACAACGCCGTTGATTTGCTACGGTCTATCTCGTCCCACATCCGTGGTGGAGGAGGTGGCCGGCCGACCTTTGCCCAGGGCGGGGGTTCTCACGCTGATGGTCTGCCTGACGCCCTTAACGCCGCCCGTGAACAGTTGGGATTGTGATTACAAGAGGCTTCGGAGCGCTTGTTGATCGAAGTGAGATATGGCTTGCTCATACGCCTTCTTTGGCGTGAACCACGCAGCTTCTGAAATCTCTTCTGTTTGCAAGGTGAGTTCACTCAAATCTCCGTTCCAGGTTGAGCGATACGTGAATGAGACGAAGGAGATTCCTTCATCGTTAAAGATTCGTTGGGTGATGACCGGTTCAACATCGTCAAGCACGATGCTCAAGCCCAATTCTTCAAGCGTCTCTCGAACACAGCCAGTCGCAGGGTGTTCATCGTGGTCCATGTATCCACCCGGCAACGTCCAAAATCCATGGAAATGCCCACGCTCTACCTTGCCCATCAACACCATTCCCTCCTCATTGCGCACCATCACTTTGGATACAAGTCGGTGTATGGAGCGGTAAATCGCATCCCGTGCGACGGGATGAACCATGTTGTCCGATACGCACGAATCTTTCCAGGCCCAGTCCCTTGGCCACTCGATTTTGGGGTATGCTCTGACCACGGTATACTCGGCATCGGCATAACGAAGGCGTAGCGTGGTTTTTTCATCGTAGTGAATTTCCATGGTGGCGAGTTCCCGCCGCGTTGGAAAGCGGAGTTG
>DUIU01000015.1:3512-3945 GCA_013330155.1 Candidatus Poseidonia sp.
TCGTCAACGAGCAACACCTTTCCATCGTGTTCAAGGTACACGACTTCGGATGGGTGCATGGTCAGCGGATTCCTTCTCCGGTCATGAACCCTCGCTTGAGACACACCCTCTCGGAAATCCGCTCATTTCCTAGGCCTTCATTCCCACCATCAAAGTTCAAATCTCTCCGCTCGTTCGCCTTGACCATGCGATTTGAACAGTTGAACGAAGGTGTTTGGGCCATGACTTACCTCATTGTTGACGAATCGACGGGTCAGGCCGCTCTGGTCGACCCTGTGTACGACTTCATGGATGCTTATGTTTCGTTGCTGGAACGGGACGGCCTCAACTTGGTTTATGCGATAGCCACTCATACACATGCTGACCACATCACGGCGTGTTTTTCACTTCGTGAAGCGTATGGCTGCGAGTATGTCATGTCCAACGAAACCGC
>DUIU01000004.1 GCA_013330155.1 Candidatus Poseidonia sp.
CCCGAAGCAGGTTCAATCAACCGCTATCCCGTGAGTCGAAACGTCAACCATGCCGAACAGAACCATCCAGGCTTGATTCGGCCAATCCCACGATTGTTTGATCATGAATAAGGGGTGTAGGTGCCGTCGTTGTTTTTGGTGTGGGGTGTGGGCTCAAACGCTCCGTCAGCAAGCTGTTTGTAATGGTAGCCATCGGTATGATGAATCCATGTAAATGACGGTTCAGGCTCCTTTTGGGCTTGGCTCGCCGGCGCCGTCACGCCATCGTAATTGACCGATTGGTCGCTGGCCGCCTTGACTTCTTCGGAACCTCCGCCGAACAAAGCCAAAGCATCTTTGTATGCACCCGCATCGGTTTCGATGGTTTTTCGTGCATTTGGATCCTCACCTCGCTTGTACACAACAGGCGCTGGCGGCTCCTCCTCCAATTCAGCGATTGCTTCCTTCTTCTTGAAAGGCCAGAACGGGGGCATGGCCCGACGAACGGCCGCGACCACAAGAATGCTACGACGAGGTTTGGGTCAACATGGGGAGTCATTGATAGAGGATAACGACCACACCGAACCATGCGGTGGGCTCTGCTTCTCACCGTGTTCCTCCTTCCGGCCTTGATACCGTTCGCTGGAACGTGGGCAGAAGGGGTAGGGAGAGACACTGAACTCCTTGATTACACGGCTCCAACCCAACTTTATGTCCATCAAAATGAAACGGTCAGCACCTACATCACGGTCCACAATAAAGCAGAGGAAAACCAAGCGTTTACGATACAGCCACTTTCGGTACCTGAACCCTTGAGCACGGTTGGTTTACCAGTAACTGAGCTCTTGGTACCCAATCACCTCAAGCAAATTGCTTTCGGTGTGCGTGCGCCCGTCGGTGCCGCCTACCAAAACCTGACAGTATCGTTCTCCATCACCAGCGACCTTGACCCTGAATTGAACGAAACGGTGTCCATGGATGTAGCCATCGTGCCACAATCGAACCTCAATTTTGGAGTTGATGACTTCACCACCTTCACGGTCGACGAACTCGTCCGAACGGCTGTGGCCGTCAACATCTCCAACAATGCCTCCTTCTCGGATGATGTAACTTTCTCAATCGGTACTTCTTCTTCATGGAGTTGGGGGTGGAACATGCCGAACACCAACGGGAACGAGGCTTACATTACCATGGCGCCAAACACCCTCTCCTACGTCTACCTCTGGATCGATGTCCCCGCTGTTGTGGACGGTGCACCTCTTGCAGGAACCGGCCCCCGCTTTACCCTCTCTGCTGTATCAGGGCTGGACACAGGCGTGTCAACATGGAGTTTTGACCTGTTGATGAACAGCAAGAAAAACGCCAGCATTGACCACATCGACGCATTGCTGGAAGTCGCTCCAAATCAGGATGGAAGGCTCAATGCCGTCGTTCGAAACGTTGGAAACACACCGAACACACTGAACATCACCTTACAAGCCCTCACGGCAGAGGGCTCCCCCGTTCCCGGAACCACACCTTCAGACCGGTTCAACAACAGCGGTTGGATCATCGCCTTGTTCGGTGGGCTTGAGGACGTGGTCTTGGAGCCTAACGAATCACGAACCATTGAAATTGGTTTCCAAGCACCTGACGAGTTCCAAGGAGAGATGCACGTTGAATTGCAAGTCTTTGCGGATGGGGCACGATTGAACACACGAACGGCCAACACCGTCGCTCGAATCAACCGAATCTCGTCAGGAACCCTGTCGGCTGAAGTGTCAGGATGTCAGTCTGTACTGCCCAATCAATCGTGCATCGTCAACCTCAGCGCCCAGAACACTGGGAACTCCGTCAACACCTACTATTTGCGAGAGGTGAGCACAACCGGGGGTTTTGAAGTCGACCTTCCTCCAGAAGGACTCTTTGTGCTCCCCAATCAGATGAAACCATTTTCCATAGCCACCATCACGGCATCGGCTGATGCGATGGCGTTCCAGACGGGAGGTACGACCCTGGAATTGCTGGACGACACCGGGGCCGTGGTCGATGATTTTGAAATACAGATGAGGGTAGCTCCCAAAATCGAATGGACGTTTCGCAATGTCGAAGAACAGGTGAACGCCAAGGGGCGCCTCTCGATTGCGATGGAAGTGCGAAACGACGGGAACGCCGTAGACGGTCTGATTGTGCAGCTCCAATCGAGCCACTTTGTTGACATGGGATTTATTCCACCTGATATCGCAATATACGAAGAAGGCGTTGAATATCCCCGCTCTTTTGAGGTCAATGACATCCCCTTGAATTCCAATTTCACCATACGAGCATGGGTGCAGTTGCCGCAAGACCAAACAACCAATGGAACGGTGTACATCAACACCACCATACGGTCTCGACTGGCCCCGGAAGTTCCTTTCGTTCATACCAGCACAGGCGACTACCTTGGCGTAGCCTGGCAACCATCCGAAGTGGATGAAGAGGGGATTGATTGGAGCGGGATGGCTTCAACGGTCGTGCTCTATGTCGAAGCATGGTGGGGGGTGGCCTTCAGTATCTTCCTCGCTTCGGCCATTTTGTACAAGGCCGTCATTGACCGTCAACGCCGACTTGAAGAAAATGAAACACTCCCCTATCAGAAAACCTCCAACCAAACGGATGATTGGATGCTCCGCTACCAAACGGAAACACCTGCACCGACACCCGAAGTCCAAGCCGCCCCTGTCCAGAAGGTCCCCAAGGACACCTATGAAGCGATGTTCAGACACCAACATGGGAGCGCAGAACCAACACGTGCCAGCGTGGATACCACGCTGGTTGCTGCGGCGACTGTGGTGCTTGACGGCCGGACAGAAGAAGCTTCGAAAAGCAAGGCCGATGCCTTGCTTGAGAACATTCAGTCCCAAGACGTTTCAACACCAGTGGAGGCGAATTCGGCAATTGTTCAATCCCCATCTGAACCAACATCATCTCCAACGCAACAATCATCGTCAAACGAATTGATTGATGATTTGGAATTCTGAGGTGGATGAATGCTGGTGGGTATTGATGAGGCTGGAAGAGGACCTGTCCTCGGACCACTTGTCATTGGCATCTGCTGCATACCAGATGACGCCGAAGCCATTCTGGTCAGCAAAGGCGTGAAAGACTCAAAGCACCTCTCACCAAAAAAGCGCCAAGAACTTGAAGAATGGTTTCACCAACAATCTGCAGATGACGGATGGTTTGGAACAACCGTCTCCATTGACGCAGAAACCATTGACATCGCCCTTCAGAACCAAGGATTGAACTGGTTGGAAGTCGATGGTTTTCGCGAGGCAATCATGCAGCTGCCCCATCAAGCAAACCTGCGGATTGTGGCTGATGCCTGTGATGTGAATGCGGAACGGTTCACCCAACGAATTACCGAAGGCGTCCTTGGATGGCCATGGAAAGAATCCAACATGACCTCTGAGCACAAAGCCGACGAGCACCATCCTGTCGTTTCCATGGCCAGCATTTTGGCCAAAGAAGAACGAGATAGGGCAATGAGGGCAATGTCGAAGCGCCTTGGTTTCAATTTAGGTTCGGGGTATCCTGCCGACCCAGCCACCAAGGCATCCCTTGAACAATTGATTCTCCAATCTGGGATCGATGAGCAGGTTCGTTGGGGCTGGGCCACGGTTGAGCGATTCTGGAAACAACACCGTACCGGAGACGTACCCGTAAGGGGTGTTCAGCGCACGTTTCAACAGCGGCTCTTTCATGAAGATGAATCACGCATTTCTTGAAGGGGCGTTGTCAGCAGGGAATGAGCGACATGGACTGGCAACCCGACGAAGACACGCATGATTTGATTCGTCATGTCGCTATACAAAACGCACTGGAGTACGAAGGCAAGGCTGCGGTTGGTTCTGTCATTGGCCGAATCATGGGGATGAGGGGCGACCTTCGACAACATGGAAAAGCCGTCACAGGCTTGGTTGCACAACAGGTTCAAGCCGCCAACACCATGGCTTCGGAACAAGGACTTGAAGCCGTGCGAGAGGTCCTTGAAAGGGAAGCCCCGCACCTCCTCGAAAAACGGGAAGTTAAGGCTCGAAGGGAAGGGTTGCCTGACCTAAAAAACGCCGAAAAGGGAAAGGTCGTCCTGCGGTTTGCACCCAACCCAAATGGCCCGCTTTCCTTTGGACATGCCCGTGGGTTGGTCATCAACAGCACCTACAGAGAAATGTACGACGGTGAATTCATTCTTCGGTTTGATGACACCGACACCAAAGTGAAGCCACCGATGCTTGAGGCCTACGATGTCATCCAAGAAGAGACGGAGTGGCTGACTGGAAGAAAACCCGATCGTGTTGTTTTCGCATCAGACCGCATTGATGAATATTACAACCATGCCCACACGATGCTGGAGCAGGGATTCGGATACGTGTGTCGTTGCACGGCTGAGGAATTCAAGGAATTTCGAATCTCAAAGACAAATTGTCCTTGCCGTTCCCAGCCGATATCGGATAACCTCGTGTTTTGGAAACGCATGCTTGATGGTAAATTCAAGCCGGGAGACGCTGTCGTGCGGGTTAAAACTGACATGCAGCTGAAAAACCCCGCCCTACGAGACTGGCCGGCTTTGCGCCTTCAGGACACTGCACTGCATCCACACCCTCGTCCAGAAATCGGTTCGAAGTACGTAGTATGGCCTCTCCTCGATTTCCAAAGTGCGGTTGAAGACCATCTCCAAGGGGTCACCCATATCATCCGGGGCAAAGATTTGATGGATTCAACTCGAAAGCAAACCTTGCTGTACGAACATTTTGGATGGACCTATCCCGAAACGATGTATTGGGGTCGAGTCAAAGTCCACGAATGGGGTGGATTTTCAACCTCACAAATGCGCTCGGACATTGAAAGTGGCACCTATGACGGATGGGATGACCCGCGATTACCAACCTTGGCTGGCCTACGCAAGCGAGGAACACAAGCCAAAGCCCTTCGTAATTTTTGGATGGAACTTGGCATCACCCAAAAGGACATTTCCGTCCCCTTGGCCACCTTGTATTCCCACAACACCAAAGTCATCGATGATGATGCTCCGCGTTTGGCTTTCGTTCGCCATGCTGCTGAATTCAGCCTGGAAGGCGAACATCCAGACAAATTGACCATCCCCGTACACCCCAACCATTCTGAGATGGGGCATCGGACATGGGATTTGAAAGGAGGTCAAGTTTGGCTGGAAAGCGACGACCTCGAAAAAATGGACCTCCGATTGAAAGAATTTGCAGACGTAGCTCTCCACGACCGAATCGCACGTGTTGAAAGCATGGAGCGAAGCGACCAGCGGCCCATTGTTCATTGGTTGCCTCACAATACATCGTCCGAAGCCTTGGTTATGGGTACAAAGGACAACACGCTCTTGCACATCGAAGGCCGACTTGAAAGGCACAAATACACACCTGGAACCATCGTTCAACTTGAACGAGTGGGATATGCCATCCTTATCGATGCCACCACGTTGCTGCTTTGTCATGAGAACCTTCAGGACGATTGAAGAAAGCAAGAACCAATACCTGTGAGCACTCTCGTGGGTTCATGGGTAAGAAAGTGGTTGACCTCACGCTGGACGATGAACACATGACGGTGGGGGTAGAAGATACGCTCCAAGAAGCCGCCAAACGCCTGTTGACCATTTCAGGTGGAGTGGTGGTCGTGCTTGACGCTGACCAACGCGTCAAGGGTGTGTTAGGTCAGCGCCAATTGATCAAAGCCCTAAGCGAAGGGGTTGACGCCTCGGCCACTGAGTGCCATCACCACATGGAAATGGATTTCATGACGGTGAAATTGACCGATTCACTGAAGGGCGTTCTTGCTGATGTTCGTCTACGAAGTCCACAAGCCGTCATCGCCGTGGATGAACATGATGAATTCGTAGGCTATTTTTCCCCAGGTGACTATCAAGAGGCTGTGCAACTTGTCGACAACCTCAAGGGATTGAATCTTTGATCAAGCAACCAACTTGATGACGCGTCCACAACCTGAACAGTTGAATCGATGAGGACGCTCATCGGTCGTGACAGCGTTGAGGGTTTGACAGGCTGGACAAGGGATTTTAGGATAATTTGGTGTTGCTGAACGCCGAGGTGGACCCACCAACCTCGGACTGGCCACGGCGGTTACAATCCATATGACAGCGACGCCTCCCAAGGCAATGCCAATGAACGCAATTGGATATCCGAACATGGTCACCAAGAGAACGAACGGTGCCAAAATCATTTCGAGGTAGAGGTAGGTTCTACGTCGGGAGCGCGTTAACCGAATACCAATAAAGAACGCCCCAATGAGTCCGAACAAGGTCAACAGCGTCAGCGTAAGTGGAGCATAGGCAGGAGAGGCGGTGGGCAGGGTGGACAAAGCGAAGGTTTCACTTTGGTCAATGTTTTCACCCTGCATGTTGATTTGGTCACCCCACGGCATGCGTGAAACTGAGAAATCAAACGCTTTTGACTCACGAACGATGCTGTTGCTCAATGCCGTCATGGCCGAGGAGCGAGCGTTCAATGTCAACGAGTAGTCGCTCCAGAGCGGAGCAGGTTGAACGACAATGAAATTTCGAAGCAAGTCGATGCGCATGCCATCCTCAACGAGCTCAGTGGTGGAGAAACGAAGCGTCACAGGATGATTGATGACGGCGTTTTGACCGTTCAAATCCACCTCAATTTTGAGTTCGTTGAACGAACGGAAGTCGCCCAGCAATTCTTCCGTGTCAAGACCAAGACCGGCATTCAGGTACATCGGACCGAGAGAGACCATTTGCCGCTCAAATTCGGACCGTTCCACTTCTTCAATCGACCGACTGACCCTGTCCTCTTCTGAGACCGCCCCAGCAGAAAAGGCGCGAAGCATTGGAGAAAGAGAGGGGTTTTCATCACCAATATGGTCCATGCCCCAGCGCATCCAAAACGCCATTTCATTGTCGATGGTGATGGTTGTTATTCGCTCAAGCATCAATCCCCCGTCCCTGCTCTCAAGGTCCATGGAGATGTCAAGAATCATGCTGCTACCTGCCCCATCGGTTCGTAGCGGTTCATCTGGAGGGTAATAGGTGCCCGTTCCACCACCTGTGTCAAACGTCTCAATTTCGTAGGTGATCGAACCGCGAAGCGAGGGCTGCCCTGGTTGGAATTCCAATTCGACCTCGACGTTGATGGTTTCAGTGCCGCCGGCGGCCCCAGTCCACGTCCACGTGACCCGAACCGTATCTCCAACGGCTGTTTCAATGGGGTCCCCCGAAACTGGATTACCGTTCACCTTGAGCATGATGGACTCAGCCATCGCCAATGTCGAGAGGCCCCATGGGGAATCAAGACGAACAGCAAGATAGACATCGGAACCTTCAATCTCGGGCTCAACCATGAAAATGTCCATGAGGGGAATGGTCGCTTCAAGTGAGGAGGATTCGTCTTCACTTCCCCAGAAAAACTCCAATTTCGCCTCAGCAGCAGGCACACTGAACAACACGGCCTGAACCGTCAATTCAATTTCGATGTTGGACGACCCACTCGTCGTGAAGGATTCAACATCGATGTCAAAGGAAAGTGAGCCGGTGCCCTGAGCGAGGAACGATGACCCTGGTTCGGTTTCGGTGCTGAAACTCTTGGAGCCCACGCTCACAGTAGCCGTGGCGTTGATGCGTACTCCTGCAGCGTTGGAAACTTCATAATTGATTGAGAAGGTCCATGTTGAGGATGGAACATCCCCCGCCCAGGTGTTTGGTAGCAACCAACGTCCAATGCTCTCCTGGGAAGAGATGGATGTCTCTACACCAACCGATTGTGCTTCTTCGCCCAAATCTGCCGCAAACGGAGTGAGGCGTTTGTTGCTATCGCTTCCGATGAGATAGAGTTCAACCGGGGCTGCATCACAGCAGACCAAGGCATCTTCACTGGAGGCTGCTTGACCGGTGCCAACGAACGGCGTGACGAGGGTTACCAACAAAATCGCACACAGCAGAAGAGCACGACGCATGGTTCCCATAGCAAGCCAAGAGCCAGTGGCTCATAACTTCAACTCCTATGCGTGAGGGATTTGCGCTCAAAGTGCTTTTTCGAGGAGCGTTCCAAGTTCCTTTTCGAACAAGGTGACAAGCGCTTCACCGACCTCGCCTTGTAACTCGTCAGGGAGGAGACGCAGACCAAGGCGTGTCGCTGCACGGGTTGCTTTCAATTCCGCGTAGATGCTGCGTGCTTTGGAATGGAAATAGTAGGCCACTGCCTCCTTGATTTCCGCTTTGAGTTCAGGGTCTTCATCGACTTTAGCCCGGATGTGGCTTTTCAATTCGTCCTTGACGAGATCTCGGAAGGCTTCAATGACCAAATCCTCGGTTGACATCAATTCTTGAATCTGGTTTTGGATGCTCCCAGTTAACAATCGCTCAATCGCCATGAAATGCCTAAGCGCGCCT
>DUIU01000139.1:0-10969 GCA_013330155.1 Candidatus Poseidonia sp.
AACGATGCACCACGTCAGGTTTCACTCGATGAACGGAAAGCGGCAGACGAAGGGGATGAAACCGCCCTCAGCATCATCCAACGCCACCAAAAAGCGGTCGAAAGCATGGTTCAATTTGGCAGGCAATTGGCAGAAAAATACAGCCGTGATTCCGCTGTACTGGAGTTTGAGAAAGGGCTCGCCGTCTTCTTTAGCCATGGAGCGAAAAAGCGTTACATTGGCCAAGTGGTTTGGCCCAGCCAGGAAATGCTGGTGCGAGGTTATGAGACTCAGCGCACCGATTCCTTCGTTTACTTGACCACGACCATGAAGGAAATTTTCCGCTACGCTCTGGCCGACCAGGGAGATGAATTGGTGGCTTATGCGAAGCAGCGCGTGGAAGCGCTTCGGCAAAGCCGCGTGCCAGCGAGCGAAGTTGTCCTTGCCAAGTCCTGCAAGGGGCGCGTCGTTCGAACACCCGTCAAGACCCCGGATGATGTTGACTTTACCAAAGACTACGCAAAACCGGACAGCATGGCTCAGGTGCGGGTGGCCAAACAACGCATTGAGCGTGGTCTTGGATTCACCACCGGCATGAAGGTCTCCTACGTGGTCACCGATGCTAACAAACGGCCCATGTTCGTCGTTCCGTGGCTGGAAAACGAAGACGACCAGGCCAACATTACCTACGATGGGCGATTCTATGCAGAGCGGTTAGCCGCAGCGGTCGGACGAATTACGGAAGCCTTTGGCTGGGAGGCCAAGGACCTCATGGCCGGCAACAAGCAGGCCAGTTTGTTCTCGTTCTAGAGGTCCCATGGCGAGGAAGCCCTTTTGATGACCGAGCAACCACCCCGTGGCATGGGAAGCCACGCACGCCCCCTCATGATGGCAGGCTTGATGCTCTGCATGTCCATGTCTGGATGTATTTTCGAGGACAGTTCGAGCAGCGACGAGGTTGAAGTTTTTGCCGTGTTCAATTTTACTCCAAGCATGAACATCAAGGTTGGAACAACCGTCAGCTTTGATGCCTCAAGTTCAACGCCCAACGACGGGTCCCTGACCTACCGATGGAACTTCGATACCGAAGGCACGATTGACATCGACGCGACGGGCCTTACAGCAACGTGGACGTTTGATGAAGCCAAGACCTACAAAGTCACCTTGGAAGTCTCCGATGGCACGTCCACTTCGGAACAAACCCGAGACATAACGATCGCTCCCGAGAGTGCTGAGGTGCCCACCGCCGAAATCAGCCAGTATGCTGACGATGAAGATTGTGAAGACGAATCGATCACTGAATCGAGACACATCCTCGTTTGGATTTGCGCCCGAGACAAGAGCATGACCGACCGCTCGGTAACTGAAACCACGACCATTCAACTGGATGCCTCCGGCTCAGACTCAGGCGACTCCACTTCTCAGTACATACCCGAAGACGGGTATGCCTGGGACCTTGATTTGGAGGAAGACAAAGACAACGATGGCGATCCGGAAAACGACGATGACCTCGTAGGGGAAACGGTTGACTGGAGCAATGTGGCTCCGGGTGAATACGAAATTGGACTCACGGTGACCAACAACGTTGAGATGACGGACAGCGCCACCATCAAAGTCTATGTCAGCTATGCCGGATATTGGAACGATTTTGAAATCGGCGGAAACACCAGCGGTAATGCCGCAGAATTGGACTTTGACACCATCATCCACTACAACAAGGAAACCGGCAACACCATTGTGAAAGCCCAAATGGAACTGGAGTATCCCAAAGAAGACGATGGATGCACCAATATCCCCGGGGCCAACAATTGCCGTGCTGAATTGAACATCTTTGCGTACAACGAAGAGGATGAGGAGGCAGGAAACACCACGTCAACCGATGTTGAATCGCGGGACGCTGGTGATTGCGCTGACGACCTCGATTGCATCCACTTGAGACTCTCAGGCTACATCTTTTCCGACTCCGAGTCAACCTACGGTGAAGGGGATTGGACAATGACCATCCAAAACGACCGAATCAACGATTTTAGAGTTGACCAGTTCGTGATCCGCCTCTACTACAAATGAGGTGAATGAAGCATGCGAAGAACGCGAATCGTGGCGACCATCGGTCCCGCTTGCGATGACCGTGCGACCCTCAAATCCTTGTTGGAGGCAGGCGTTGATGTCTGCCGTTTCAATTACTCCCACGGCGAGCCAGAGGACAAAACCGACCTCTATCGCCGGGTCCGGGACATTGAGGACGAATTGGGCCGCCCCACATGCATTTTAGCTGACCTACCGGGTCCAAAACTTCGCCTTGGGAATTTCCCTGAAGTTGAGATGCTTGATGAAGGCAGCGAGATAACCCTCCATTGTGGGATGCGCGAACTTGAATCGACCAACGGGACTGATTTCCCAGTAGAGTATGCCGGCCTTTCAGCTGAACTCAATGTCGGCGACCCGATTTTGGTGGCGGACGGCCTGATTCGGCTCACCGTCCTTTCAACTTCGGGTCAGTCGGGTGGAAAGGTCCGTTGCAAAGTGATGGACGGAGGGCCCATCAGCAGCCGAAAGGGCGTGAATGTTCCCGGCACGCTTGTCGACCTCCCAGCGATTGGACCCAAGGATAAGGCCGCCCTTCAGCACGCTCTTGAAAACGGTGCAGATTACATTGCGGTCAGTTATGTTCGCACTGCAGAAGACTTGATGCCTGCGAAGGAAGCGGTCAAAGCGGCCTCCATGCACGTTCCTATTCTCGCCAAAATTGAGCATCCTGTGGCCCTTGAAAATCTGGACAGCATCCTCGACTTGGCCGATGCCGTGATGGTGGCGAGGGGTGATTTGGGCGTCGAAATACCACTCGAAAATGTCCCGGTTGCCCAACAACGCATCATCGACAAAGCCCTTGAACGAGGCATGCCGGTGGTGGTCGCCACACAAATGCTGGATTCCATGACGTTCCAACCCCGCCCGACGCGGGCCGAGGTGAGTGACGTCTCAACCGCCATTCGTCATGGTGCGACGGGCGTCATGTTGTCCGGTGAAACAGCCTCAGGTAAGTATCCTCTCGAAACCGTTCAGACCATGGCCAAAATTGCGCAAGCGACCGAGGATGGTTTGGACACTTACCAACTACGTCCAACCGCCTTGGCTCGGTTCCGCTCAACACGCGCCGTGGCTCATGCCGGTGTGGAGTTGGCGCGTGAAGCCGGGGCGTCCCGCCTTGTCGTGGCCACCGAACACGGTACTTCGCCTCGTTTGGTCTCGGGCTACCGCCCTGAGATTCCCGTCACAGCTGTTAGCGATCGGCTCCGTGCTCTTCGGCGCACCTGTCTTCTTCCAGGTGTCGATGCCGTCCTTTCGAAAGAACACGACCGAGGTTCCAAGACGATGCGAGAGGCCGTGAAGCAGTTGGTTCTTCAAGGTCGTATCAAGCCCGGTGAGCGTGTCGTTGCCATTTCAGGAAGCCCCTTGGCGATGCGTGGAGCAACCAGTACGCTCCGTCTTTACAAGATCGATTCCACTGGCGAAATCCTTGACGCACAGTGAGATATACGGCGAAATGCGAGGAATTCAGCCCTCAAACCGCGTCGCGCTTTTGATATAGGGGATAATTGTCGGACGGCTTGCTAAGGAGCGATTACCATGGGAGCACAATGGGAAGACAGGAGCAAGCCACACCGCAACATCGTATTTATCGGTCACGTCGACCACGGAAAGTCCACCACCGTTGGACGTCTCCTTCTCGACTCCGGTCACATCGAAGAGCACGTGATTGAAAAGAACGAAAAACTCGCTGCAGAATCCGGTAAGGCTGGATTCGGACTTGCGTACGTCATGGACGGACTCAAGGAAGAGCGCGAGCGTGGTATCACCATCGACGTCGCTCACAAGGAGTTCTTCACCCCTGATTACTACTGGACCATCATCGACGCACCAGGTCACCGAGACTTCGTGAAGAACATGATCACCGGTGCTTCCCAAGCTGACACCGCTGTGTTGCTCTGTGCAGCCAACGACGGTGTCAACGCCCAAACCAAGGAACACGCTTTCTTGGCCAAGGTGCTTGGTGTCAAGGGCCTCATCGTCCACGTCAACAAGATGGACATCTCTGGTGTCGACTGGACCGAAGAGAAGTACAACAACGCATGCAAGGAAGTCTCTCAACTTCTCCGCATGGCTGGATTCAAGCCGGACGATGTCCCAATGATTCCTGCTTCGTCCCTCAACGGCGACAACGTGTACAACAAGTCGGACAAGTGCCCATGGTACAAGGGTCCAACCCTCTTCGAGGCCATCAACGCTACACCAATGCCATCCAAGCCATCCGACAAGGCTCTCCGCCTACCTATTCAGGATGTCTACAAGATTTCCGGTATCGGTACCGTGCCTGTTGGTAAGATCGAAACCGGTGTCTTGAACGTCGGTAAGAACATCGTCTTCAACCCTTCAATGAAGGGCGGTGAAGTGAAGTCCATCGAGATGCACCACACCATGGTTGACAAGGCCGAACCCGGCGACAACGTCGGATTCAACGTTCGTGGCCTCGCTGCTGACGACATTCGCCGTGGCGACGTTGCAGGATACACGGACAACGAACCAACCTTCGTTCGACACGACGAGCACTTCGTCGGACAAATCCAGCTCATGGACATTCCAAAGGCTGTTTCCGTTGGCTACACCCCAGTGTTCCACGCTCACACCGCTCAAGTCGCTGTGAAGTTCATGGACCTCTTGGAGAAGACCAACAAGAACGGCAAGGAAGCCAACCCTTCCTTCTTGAAGACCGGAGACGCATGTCTCATCCGCTTCCAGCCGACCAAGCCGTTGGCCATTGAGCAAATGGACACCTTCCCAGAACTTTCCCGCTTCGCTATCCGCGACATGGGCAAGACCGTGGCTGCAGGCGTTTGCTTGAAGATCGAGAAGAAGTGAGTTCGCTCACTTGAGGATTGGGACGAGGAGTGAATTGAATGGTTGCTGTTACCGTTATCAAACTGACCGGTGAGAACCACCAGGACATCGATAACGTTGCCAGCCAAATCAAAACCATCTGCGACAGCGGTGGAATCAACCTCCGTGGGCCAATTCCTCTGCCAACACGCCGACTTGTGGTCCCTGTTCGAAAGGCACCTGACGGCGAAGGCAGTGAGACCTACGACCACTGGGAAATGCGCATTCACAAGCGTCTGCTTGAGATGGACATTTCAACGGCAAAGGACCAAACGGCCCTCCGCTCAGTGACCAAGATTCCTATCCCTGACACCGTCAGCATCGAGATCTCGATGAGAAACATCAACTGAACACGGTTGGTACGTCGATTCGGCTCAAAAGAGCCAACTCAATTCAATCAGCGTAGCCTCTGCACTTCAACTTGAAGCCAGCAAAATCACTGGGCTTTCACAACTCGGCTCGCTCTGCCACACCGGCGTCAATAAGCCATGCAGCCATGCCCTCGTCGAGGAAATGAACGTCTCCAACCTCGAGAACCAAAGGCTGGCCTGATGCGTCCATGACCGGCTCAGGCATGGTTTCGAGGATGCGCACACGCACGTTGCCCTCATCTTGAGACGGCGTCGCTTTGGTGGGTTCAGGCGCCGCTTCCGGGGGCTCGTCCTGAATGGTTTGAATGGGGTCTTTTGATGGAGCCAGTTCCATGGCAGCTCCGTGTTTTGCCGCGGATGAAGTTGGAGTTTCGCCCGCCATTGGTGCGGCATCAGTGGCATCACGGCCTTGCATGTCGGCCAGCAAGTAGGCTTCTTCATCCGCCCACGGGGCATCATCCATCCATCGCTCTTCAGCGTCTTCTTGCGCCGCGGGCAGAGGTTCCATCGTGTCTTCAAAGGCCAAATCAGGCGGGGGGCGGGAGGTGATTTTTCCTTCACCCACATAGGCGTCCAACTGCATGGTTCCAGGCGCATGGGTGCGGGGCTGCATCATGATTTCACCGAGCAAACCTTGCTGCATACCTTGCCAATCAATTTCTTTCTTGAACCGGTCAACGTTGAGCTGGAGGGCATGGTAGAAGGCTTTCTCAGACGGGTCGTGGCGTTGCCAATCCAGCGAGGGGAGTTCTTGGGCCATGTTGGGGTTCCCTCCGCTTCGCAGGGCTTGACTGGCGGCATGTTGCATCATGGCGACCATTCGTTTTCTTGCGAGCTCGGAAGCGATTCGCCGGATGTTGGTCTGGCGCTTCTGAAGGTTCTGGAGTCGCATGTCAATGGAACCTTTTCGTACCATTTCTTGAATCTCCAAGTCGAGGCTTGAAAGGAGGGCCCGGACCATTTCCCAAAAGTCCTGACGAGGCAAGGGTATGGGGACGTGCCGCGGAAGTTGTTGGCGGTGTGTGGTGAACAGCTGCTCTTCTATCTCTTGGGCTTGTGCGCCGTCGAGATCACGAACAGGGTTCATGAAACGTACGTGGAGGTGACGGGTTTTGAATCCTCTTCCGCAGAATACTTGCCACCTCTTGTCTGATGCAAGCATGACACCCTTTCATATCCAACCACTGCACCTCGCGAAAGCGAGGTGTCTTGACATGTCCTTGGCTAACCGCAACGCCCCCCCCACAAGGCAAGGGGCATTGGCGTTGGGCATGAGCCTCCTGATGCTGCTCGTCTTGGCTGTTCCAATGGCTTCGCCGCTACAGGAAACGGCCTCCGATGTGTCATATTCAACGTTCTACACGCCGCAAGGTAACTCGGTTGGCGTCAACACCACGAGCACCGGTGTGCTCAGTGTACCCTCGAACCAGACCTTCTCTGGTGGGCAACTCGATGTGACACCGATGTGGGCTGAAGCGGAAGATACGTCGGCGCGTTTCGGCATTGACGCCAACACGGGTTGGAATGGAACTCACCAGGGGACTCAAGGCATAGGTCATGGCGGCCAGCTGAGTTTGGCAACGCAATCAACGCTGGCCACCTTGACGGATTTTGAAACGCTCATCGAAACACTGCCCGACTGGGTCGGACAAGGGCCGAACCACAATGCCTGGAACGTGGTTCCTTTGACCAACGCTACGGCCCAGGCGGGTGAACCAAGTGTTCCGACGCATGGCCAGCGGGTGCTCGCAACCCAAGCACAAGGTGGGTTGGGTGCGAACATGAGTGGTTGTCTTGCTTCGCCGGCAGAAACCATTCCAGCAGTTGTTAATCGATACAATTTGACCGTTGATCACTGGTTAGCCTTCTTCGACGACGATGCCGCTTGGGTCGAAAGCCGGCTTTCGGGAGGAACATGGCAGGTCTTGGCCCCTTCCACCCCCTACACCAACGCCTCAAGTCTTGCAGGGGCTCCTTCCAATGTTTGGTCAGGGGCTTTGGAAGGATGGCAAAAAGCACATTTTAGCCTCGACGGTATCGTGCAGCCAACTTCAACGACGCTTGAGGTCCGTTTTTGTTTCCACACTTCATCGACACCGGGGCTCCGGCACGGATGGTTTTTGGACAACTTCACCCTCTCCAATGTAGGAGATCTTCCAGGCGCTTGGTTCCATGGAAACATGAGCGGTGACTACGCCAACAATGCCAACGGGCGGCTCTATCTTCCGGCGAATCTGTCTCAATTTAGTGGCCCAATGCGCCTTGAATTTTGGGCCAACTGGGACCTTGAAGGCGCCTTCTATGACAACCTCCTCGTCTTCGTGAGTGTAAATAACGGGACCACATGGGCGCCCGTGTCTGGTATTCCAGGCCTTCCGGGGAACGGTTTTTCCTATCAAGGAAATTACTACATGGACGAATCTCTTGGATGGATTCCCATTTCATACAGCCTTCCGAGTGGAGTGTCTGGCCATCCAAATGCCTCCAATGTCTTGTTTCAGTTTCAGGTGTTAACCAACTACCAGAACGGGTACGGTGGATATGCATCTTCCGGATGGGAGGGCATCGCCATTGATGATGTTTCGATCATTCACCGCCCTGGAACATCGCAATCCGAACGCCTCCAGTTGTCAAATTTCTCAAATGATACGAGCGGTCAATACGGGGATCAGCGTGGCTGGCTCGACCCCTCAACCTCCTCCATCAATGAGTGGAATTGGACCACCGCATTTGGCATGAACCCTCCCCAATCCATGACCAATTCGTTTGAATTTTCAATGACTACGCCTCCGGGTTGGTCCATTGATGGTACCTGGCCAGACGGTTGGGAACTGGGTGAAATCGGTAACACTTCGGGCTACGGCCCCGGTACGTTCCATTCCGGTGAGTACGGGGCAGCCATCAATTTGACCACCAAATACACCAACAATGTCTACACCCACCTCATAACTGAAGAATACACGGTGCCCAACAACGCAACCGCTCGTCTCTCCTTCCGCTCTTGGGTTTGCACCGAACACAACTGGGACGGAGGGGGCGTCTCCATTTCCAGCGATGGTGGGCAATCATGGTGGTGGCTTCCGCCACAACTCAATGGATTTCATGACCAAATCTCGACGGTGAACACCAATTCCCCGTTGTTCGGCCAAGGAATTTTCGATGGTTCAAGTGTTCCCAACGGTTGCGGCGCCAGCAATCTCCGCGACTTTGACCTCAAAACCTACGATTTGTCGAACCTTTCGGGCCAATCGATCAAGGCTCGATTTTCATTCTTCTCCGACACGTACGTTGAAGCAGACGGCTGGTACATCGATGACGCTGGTATTGAAATCGATGTGTTTGAGCCGTTAGGGACGTGGACATCTCGCTCCATTTCCCCTGACCCTTTGTTTGGTTATGGGTGGCTTGACGGTTGGTTTGAACAACCCAGTGGCACCACGCTGCTGTTCGATGTCCTTGACGCACAAGGACAGCCCATATACGGGCACCAAAACTTGACCCTGCCCGCTCAACTCGCTCTTGACCCGGTGGAGCATCCCTCGGTTCATGTCCGTGTTCGAATGAGCACCAACGACACGTACGTATCGCCTTTGGTGCACAGCATGAGTATGGGGCGCACAACCTACATTGGACCCCAGCACGTGCTCAACACTGCAGCAGGGGCGAACAAGGCCATACTGGACAGCAATGGAACACTCATTGTTTCAGATCCGTTTTCAATTCCATTACCGTCCACGGTGGCCTGCCCTCACGACGGTTACCGCTTGACCACCGAAGGTGATAACCTGACTTGGGCAACCACCAATGGAATTCTCGTGGCTTCCGCACATGTCCCCGAACCGGTCAAGACCACGTACCTGAACCATTCATTTGGGGGCGAAGTCTCTCTCATGAGCGATTTTACCCTCATCGGCTCAGGAGGCGAACATTTTGTCCGAGCCAAAGCCGAGCTGGATTGCGTTGTACCCCCTCTGTTGCCGAGTTTGGCCATTGGTTGGAACAATGTCTCGGTCATGACCTGGCCCCCCGAGCAGATGTCCGAACGACTTGGATTGAACACCCAATTGGCCATGGTTGAACATCAGGGGAACAACATAACTTGGGCGGCAACCTCCTTGGCCCCGAGCATTGCGATGAACAACACCACGCTTGACTTCACGTACAAATCGCTTGACCGTCTTGCGCAAGGCTCGTCCTCAGGTCCGGGGCCAGCGATGACCCTGATGCTTGACAATTTGACCAATACCAGTGAAGTTCGATTGAATGGCGTTCTCCAAACAACGTCTGCAGGCATGGCTTTTCTTCACCACCAAGGCGCTTCGTCTTGCCCGAATGCCGTCTCAAATGGTGCCCACGCATCGTTCAAAGCCCATCAATTGGTCTGCACCGTTTCGCTCGAGGTCCAAGGTTCGGCCGATGTACGCATCTCGAATTTCATGCATCTTCTTCCCGACAGTTTGCAGGAGATTCGCGTCAGTGCCGATGCCCTGAACAGCGCTAAACAGGCCTCCCCCAGCTCAAACATGCGAGCGGTACTCGACATTCCTCTTCATGTTCAAACAGCCGAGGGTGGACTGCGCGTTGGACTCAATGCTACCGTCCTTCCGCTGATGGTCGAAACGGTTGACAATCCAAGCCATACACGCTGGCTTCCAGAACAAACGGTTTCGTTTACCACCCACCACACGCGCTACAATCCACTTGACGCAGCAGAAGATGCCCCTGACATTTCAGCGGTTTCGCTTTGGCTTGGGTCCACTTCTGACATGACCAGCGCAACCATTCACGTTGAACTTGACCGGATCCAAGATGGACCACGCTTCCGTCAAATTGGGGGGGCGGGTCTTGCCCTTTTGGAGGCATCAACCTCCTCGGTTTCATGCACGCTGAACACCTGCAGCGTCGTTTGGGCTTTCACCAGCACATGGTTACTGGACGACATCGATGACCTTCATGTCCTCACCATGGCAAGGGACGACGAGGGTTTGGAAGTTGGGCCCGAAGTTCATGTGAGAAAAACGGCCTTTAACGAAGTTGAGAACGACCTCGAGGTGGTTGATTTCGCCGTCATCGATGCCACACAGCGGCGCATTGACGATTGGACCAACTCGTTTTGGCCCTACCACCTCAACCACAACGAGTCCATGCAAGCGACGGGCCGTGTCAGGATGGAAGGTATTGCCAATCAATGGGTGGAGGCCGGGGAGGCCGAAATCACCGTCACGATGCGTGCAGTGCCGCCAAAGAACCTCTCTGGTGGACCTGATGAATGGACAGGAGAGGCCGTTAACTGGTCCACCTCATGGGCGGCTGAAGTTGGGTCAGAAGGGCGGTTCACAGTCGAGGTTACCAGCCCGCGCCTCAACGATCAGGTTCCCAGCAACACCTTCATTGAAATGGTACCGAGTCTATCTCGGCGAGGTCCTCTGGGCACGAATGCTTCATCGAGCGATGACGGAACGGTCGTCCTCACCCCGACGCGGTTCCTTCACGATACCGTAAGGCCCCAAGTCGATTCACTTCAAGCACTTGATTCGGGTCAAGAAGTGCCCGCTGACGGCCATATTTCCATGTACGGGAAAGACGTAGCCCTCCGACTTCAACTGAGCGACCCCGAAGGGCTGTCAAATCAGTTGGAAGTTTGGACTTGGCTGGAGGGTATCCACGACACCAATGGAGACGGC
>DUIU01000139.1:11320-11734 GCA_013330155.1 Candidatus Poseidonia sp.
GCGACTCAAATCGAGGTTGATTTGCCGCTTCTTTCCTCCGAGCAAGTCGTCCCCAATGGGAAGAATAGCGGATGGCTCAGTGTGGTGTTGAAGGGCGATGACCTCGCTGGCAATCCGCTGTTGGGCGGTGGCGATTTCGGTCAGGCGTTGGACCTTGCCACGTTGAGCATTCAGCGACGTTCGGACACGACCATCAATGTTGACAACATTCAGTTGGACCGTGAGCAAGGACGCCTTCTTGCCGGACATGAACACCATTTCTCCTTCTCACTTGGCGATGCGAACAGCATTGAGTCTCTCGATGTCATTCGCTTGGCGCTTCTGGGTGAGACCAATGATTCAGCGTGTTTCATTCACTATGAGCCGCGCTTTGGAGACGTTGATTTTGATGAGGAGTGCTTCATGGAAGCGCCC
>DUIU01000125.1 GCA_013330155.1 Candidatus Poseidonia sp.
CGAGTCAACCCTAAGGCGAGTCGCCATCCACCTGCATCGATGACTCGAATCGGTGTGAAGCCACCCATGCCGAGGGCGAGCAAAAGGGCCAGCATGCCGTAAAACAAGGAAGCCATCCCTATCCATGGAATCATGTCCACTTCGATGGTCAGTCGGAAATCGCCTCCGCTGGCTGAAAAACCAAGCAAATACGTGAGGGCAAAAGCCGCCATGGGCGTGAGGAAAATTTGACCGAGCAATTGCCCTGTCAAACCGACACGGGCAAGCAAAGACCCTACAGCAGGCCGGTCTTCCATGGGCTTGAGCGAACGCCGACTTTTCTCAAAGGTTGCCCTTGTAAACCTCGCCAAAGGTCTATTCTTCCTCCACAAGCGGTTCTTGGAGGGGTTCAGCCAGAGGATAGCCATCGGTCATGAGAAGGCGAAAGAAACCTGCAATTCGCCCATCGGAGCGAGGGCGCCCGAGGTCGGGGCGAGCGGTTCGAGAAAGCACAGCGTCGCATGTTGAACATGAAATGCTCTGCAGCCCCCACATTGGCTGAGGGACACTGCAACAGGGTTCGGTACGCGACCGGTTCATGACCGATTGCAACTCCACAGCAAGCTTGTTGCTCCAAGGTGCAGGACGCCCTGCGACAAGCAATTGCAGGCGTGAAAGCATCATCCAACTCGACGACACCCAAAGGCCGAATCCAAAAACGGCTGAGCCCCAACGCAAACTCGCCGCCCCGAAGGCGAGGACGAGGGCGCCGAGAACAAAACTCAACCAATAGAAGGAACGCATGTGAAGAACGCGCTGGGTCAAGTAAGGCGAAAGCGGAACGGGATCCGGGTGAGGCGGAAATCGACGATTAAATCCTCGAGCACGGGTCATCCACAACGTAGGCAAACGCGGTCCGACGTGTCCGATGCTGGCTCCTAAGGTGAACAACGCCAAGGTTCCAACGACCGACACGAACCTCGCCTCATGCTTGTTGCAGGCGGTTCAGGGTCGCCTCGACCTTATCCATGCCTCGAATGATGTCCTCTTGACTGATGGTGTATGCAAATCGAAGATGACCCTCGCCGGAGGGACCAAACGCACTCCCTGGGGAGCACAGCACGCCATCCCTCAACAATTCCATGGCGACTTCTTCGGAAGACATCCCAGGCACATCCACTTTGGGGAAGACATAGATGGCCCCTTTGGGGCGGTGACATTGCACACCGGGCATGGCGTTCAACCGGTCGACGATGAGGTTGCATCGCTTCTGGAATTCAGTCGCCATCATCGATGGGTAATCGTCGGCTTTCTCCATGGCTTCAAGGACGGCGTATTGCATCGCATCGTTGGAACACGCAGAGATGTAGTATTGGATTTTAATCACCTGCTTCATGGCTTCAAGATTGGTTGAAATGATGTAGCCAATGCGCCAACCGGTCATCGCAAAGGTCTTGGAAAAGGAATTGACCACCATCACCTTGTCATAGCCAGTCCCCATGAACGAGACGTGGTCTTCTTCAAACACAATGCGGTCGTAGACTTCGTCGGAGATGATCCATAAATCATGCTTCTTTGCAAAGGCGAGAAGGTCATCTCGCTGTTGCTCGTCGAGCGTTCCCCCGGTAGGATTGCTTGGGAAATTGTAGAGGATGGCCACCGTGTGTTCGTCCACCATCTCCTCAAGGTCAGCCACCTGGGGGATGAATTCATGCTCGAACAAACACGGGTAATATTTCGCTTCCCCGCCAACAAGGGTTGCATCCGGACCGTAGAGTGGAAAGTAAGGTTCGGGCAGGAGGATGTTTTGTCCGGGATTGATGAGGGTCATGAAGAGGTTGAGCAGCGCATTGGTACCCGACATTGTCATGCAAACATTGTTTTCATCCATGCCGGTTTGATACGCCGACCACGAGGCGGCGATTTTCTCTCGCAGAGCGGGCAATCCAGCGGTGGTGGTGTATTTGTTACGGCCATCGAGCATGGCTTGGTAAAAGGCTTCAATGGCTACCTTTGGAGGTTGAAAATCAGGCTCACCAAGTCCAAACGAGATGACATCGTCTCCCGCCAAATCGAACATCTTGCGTACGCCGGTTGGCTGAATCGCAAGAGCACGGTCGCTGAAGGTGCCCATAGCGTGGCCACATCCGCCTTGCATTTCAATGCAATTACGATTTAGGGGGTTTGGACTTCCCCTTTGGTTCAACTTCCGGAGGCGTGTCAACATTCAACAGAACCGCATCTGTAATTTGGGGTTCTGTCAACGAATGGAGGTGAGAGGGCGGGTCAATGCGAGCTCCTTGAACCAACAAACCGATGAGGATTACCACGACCAAAAGCAGGCTCAAGGAAATCAGGTCAACGCCGAGTCCAGCCATGCCGTCATTGTCCGCACCCGTTCCCATAACGGTGCTGAACACCGGTAGTGAAGGAGCGCCTTGGTCGTTAAGGCCTCGGATTTCAATCGTCTGGTTACCTTTGTCAAGAAGGGCTGGATTGAGGGCGACGACCCATTCAAAGCGTTCCAGTGCTGCTAAACCACCTTCGGTTGTTTCGTAGGTCGCTTCCGTCCAAGCACCGTCGTTGATGCGGAATTCTACGCTTGCTATCGAACCGGCCTGACCCCAAGCCATGCCTCTTACCTCGTAAAGACCAGTGGAGGAATTCATGCTGGAATTGGTTATGTGAACTTGAGAAAACACATCAACCGTGCCAGTCAGGTTCTGTTCGGCCAAGTACATTGAGAGATGAACGGCCTTGTAAGCGTCCACCATGCCCCAGCCAAAGTCTCGATTCCAAAACGGGTCAACCGCCGCATTTGATGGCTCGCCACGTCGCTCAGCGGTGAGCTTGAGGATTTCCTTCATCTCGGCGGTTGTGAGGTCGGGGTTGGCTTCGATCATCATGGCGAGGATGCCCGAAACGGCAGGGGGGGGGGGGGGAGGTGCCGGAACACCGCCC
>DUIU01000039.1:0-379 GCA_013330155.1 Candidatus Poseidonia sp.
CGTTTTTTCATGAATAACGAAATTTGGTCAGGCCGAGAGGCCCATGAATACGGGGCGATTGATGTCTTGGTGGAGCCGGAATCGCTGATGGAAACAGCCACTGGGTTGGCCACCGTTTGGTCATCGTGGGGACCTCACACCAAGGAAGCGACCAAGCACCTCCTGCACGTCCAAACGGACAACGATTTCTCAACGCATCTTGACCATGAGCGAACGCTCATCGAAGCTGCAGGAACCACCGAGGCGTTCAAGGAAGGCGTTGCTGCGTTCCTCGAAAAACGCCATCCATCCTTTGATTGAATCACTGGATTTGGAATTGCACCTGTTGATTTGGCTTGCCCCCACCAACTCGCGTGAGGCCAACGATGAGGGCGATCAC
>DUIU01000039.1:679-4489 GCA_013330155.1 Candidatus Poseidonia sp.
CCACCACAAATTGAGCAACAACCAGTGCCAAATGCACCAATTGATACGATTCCGGAACCAACAAGTTCCTCAACAAAGGGCTCATACATTTCATCCAAATCAACAATCGACATGGTGATGTTCGCATCGTTTGAAACCGTGAACACTTCACCCTCAGCGCAGCGGTGTTCTCCTAAGTTACCTTCTCCATCGTTGATTGTATGACAAATCCTTCCGACCACGATAGCATCTTTGATGTCCCAGTAAGGTTCTCCAGCGTTGGAGTTTTCATCCGTCGTGGAGGTGGAACAGGAAAAACGAGCGGCACGTTCCGTGGCGTCGTCACCATCGCCGTCGATGATGGAGAAATTCACTCCCTCGCAAGCGTCAAAGATGCCATCCTTGTTCTCATCCGCTTTTGGGTCTCCTGGGATCAGAAGGTAATAGCCCTCCTCGCCCATTTTGTCCGCATCCGTGTAGGTCACTTCTCCGCTGCTGCCAATGGTGCTGGTGTAATCCGCAGTTGACAGGTTGTTGAAGGTCTCTTCAATCGACGCTCCCACAACAGCGCCTACAACGAAGCCGATGAGTCCGATGGCGACGAGGACAGCCGCAACGATCATCGGGACTTTTGGCCCCTTTCCTTGCCCGCCCACGACCACGGTTTGGGCTCCCATGCCCGGCTGATAGCCTTGAGCAACCATTTCTGGCGTGATTTGTTGCTGGAGTACGGGGCTCGGCCCCATCACATCGCTTTGTGAAACGGTGGTCTCCTTCGAGGCAGCAGGTTCACAGTTGTCGGTGTTGTTCGTCATGGCTCCCCAAGGGGTTGGTACGGTTCCGTCCATGAATGGTGCATCGCACCCTCCCAATTAAAGCAATAGGGACGGGTTTCGCCTATTCGAGGCTGGTTTCCTCGGCTTGTCCGCTTGACCAGTCGTAGATTCCTTTTCCTGTTTTTTTACCGAGTCGACCTTCACTTACGAGGCGTTCGAGCAATGGATGGGGTGCATAAGCATCGTCGTTGAAGGAGCGTTGCAGGTTGAGGAGGATGTCCCGACGAACATCAAGACCGACCAAATCGGTGAGTGCAAGCGGGCCCATCGGATGTTTGTATCCCAGAACCATGGCTGTGTCGATGTCTTTGGCACTGGCCACGCCATCAGCAAGCATGCGTATCGCCTCGTTGCCTAGAACGACTCCGAGACGGCTTGTTGCAAAGCCAGGGATGTCCTTGACAAGAATCGTTGTTTTGCCCATGGCGGCACCGGCGGATTGTGCCGTCGCAATGGTCGTCTGGGATGTCCGGTCGTGCTGGACCAACTCCAGGAGTTTCATGATGGGGACGGGATTGAAGAAATGCATCCCAATCACTTGTTCCGGCCGTTTGGTGACGGCGGCGATATCGGCGATGGAAAGGGATGATGTGTTGGTTCCGAGCACGGCATGGGGGGGCGCGAGCTCGTCGAGTTGAGCAAAGATGCTGTGCTTCAATTCGGGGATTTCTGGAACGGCTTCAATCACCAGATCGGCCTCGCTTACAGCCTCTGCAAGGTCGCTGACGGGTGTGAGCATGGTCGCCCATTCATCCCGCTGTTCAGGCGTCGTCTTTCCGCGGGCAATGCCTTTTTCCCAAAACGATTCAATGCGGTCCATGCCGCGTTCCAGCCCTTCTGGAAAAGCATCGTAGAGGTTGGTTTTCCATCCTGCTTGAGCGCAGACTTGTGCAATGCCTGCACCCATGGTTCCAGCACCGATAACTGCCACTCGTTCAATCGTCATGGTCACTGGAGTACGCTCCACTTCATGATGCTTGCTCGGTGGGCGTCTGTTTGGACTGAGCAAGAAGAACGCCTCCAACGATGAGGGCAAAGGCGACCACCAAGGAGGTTCCGAGTTGCTCGTTCAACAGGAGCCATCCTCCGAGGATACCGAAAGGAGGAACCAGGTAGATGTAGAAAGCAGAGGGACCAGCACCAATGACACGGATGCCTTCGGCGAACCACACATAGGCCATGACCGTCGAAAAAACAGCGAGAAAGAGGATGCCCGCCCAAGCCTCAACGCTGGGCATGGTCCAGTTCGCTTCCAAAGCTTCGATGCCGGCCCACGGTGTCAGGATGAGGAGTCCAATCACCGATGACCAAACGGTGAGGTGCAGTGGGCTCAACGGGGCCTCTGCATCCTCCGGTATGTCCGTCATCACCCGTTTCATGATGATGGTCGATGCTGCCCAAGCAAAAGCTGCTCCTGCAATGAAAGCGTTTCCAATCCAGCGTTCCATTTCTGGAATATCGGTGTTGGGCGACGCAAGGAAGAGCACAGCCACGCCTGCAAAGGCCAACACCAGACCGCCGAAGAGCCTCCATGACATCCGTTCGCCGAGGAAGAGCACGGCGAGGAAGGCAGTGAACAGAGGATTGAACGTGATCATCAAAGAAGCATCACCGGCTGCCGTGTAGCGCATGCCGTACATGAACATCGATTGGTAGACGAAGGTCGAAAACAGGCCAATCCAAGCAACATGTTTCCATTGTGTCTTGGATGGCAGAATCCATTGGTTTGACCACTTGAGATAGGCCAAGAACATGATGACGACCATCACGTACCGAACCCATGCTGAACCAATGGGTGGGAGTTCTGTGGCGACGACACGGCCTGCTGGCCAACCAAATCCCCAAATGGCAGCGACAATGATTAATTTGACGTGAATGGCCACATTGTTCATTCAAACCGCTCCAAGCCCAACTGCAGCATCCGGGTTCGTGGGAGTCCAATTTCCGGAAGTCCTGCGGCTGGGGCATGAAGTTTGAGCCCTTCAATCCTGTTGACGTACAAGCCATAACTGGCGATATCGTCTGGCTTGTACGGTGTTTCGAGGCCCATTTGTTCGAGGGCATTGCATGCTTTTTCTGAATAGATGGGGAAGAGGTTGGTGGAAAAGTGCATCCATTCTGAAATGCGTTGAGCATCCACGCCGTCCAGTGTCATCAGGTGCTCAAGCAAAGAAACATCTGGGTAGGTTGTCGTTCGCATCACCATCTCAACCTCGTTGACAATGTCCTCTGGCCACGCAAATGGAGTGCGCTTTGACCATTGGTCGGCAATGCTGATGTGTTCGATGGATTGTTCGGCTTGAACGGCATAGAGCGATTCAATGTAGGAGCGGTCTTCGTACGCATCGGTCACCAGACCGGGCAATTCCTCGAAGAAGCGTTCGCACATCTCGGCGTTCACGCCGTAAAGGGCGACGGGGATCATCAACGATCACCTCGATGTTCAAGCGCTCGCACCAATGCCAGAGGCAATTTGGCGAGCGGTCAAGGGCTTTTCAGCCACCCATTGCTGCTTGAAAATTTCCTTGAGGTCCTCTTCATCTTGAGCGGTGGGTAGGTGGTTGGCGACGTAGGTGTTCCATGCTTCGTCGGACCCTTCGAAAAGTGTGCCTTCAACGGTGTACCGCTGGCGCTTGAACGGTCCAATCTCACGGTGGAAGTTTTCATGAGGCACGTACAAGTCAATGTTCCCCTCTGGGAGGTAGCCACAGAGTTTCTTCACTTCACGAACGATTTCATCGTGGTAGTGTTGGCGTGCTTCCTCGTTGAGGGTCTCCTTGGAAACTTCAATGTCAGCGTCGAGCTTTTTCCGCTCGTCCCAGCGTCCCTTGATGCCCCAAACATAGGCCCAATGAGCGGACGAGGATTCGTCGACACCAAACAGGTCGTGAGCGGTTGACACCCACTTGTTGATGTAGCGCTGGAGCATGTCAAGCGGTACAACACCGGCTTTGATAATTCGGCGCAGTCCATTGGAACCGGTTCCCAAGTGGAA
>DUIU01000039.1:4855-6100 GCA_013330155.1 Candidatus Poseidonia sp.
GGAGAGCATCCCGAGTTGGAATTTTCCGTCTCGGTCAACAAACATGGTGTAGCAGAAGAAATCAAGCCAGTGAGGCATGGGTCGGTTGAATGCACCGAGCAATCGGTCGCCATCCTGTGCGTTCCGCTCGAGGAGCTTTTGGGCCTCACGTCGTCCTTGTTGGCCAAAGTAGGTCATCAAGAGGTAGGCCATTTGCCATCCGTGTCGCTGCTCTTCTGCCATGATTCGGGCCGCTGCATAGCGGTCGTAATCGGTTGGAGCGGTGGCGAGGAGATGTCGCTGTTGCTCAACGGAGGCAAATTCAGTGTCTCCCTGAACGGTGATCATGCTAACAAGAGCGTCTCGCATGCTTTGGTGAGGCACTTGGAGGGAGCGTTCCCACTTGGAACGGCCTGCGTAATCGCCGTATTCGATAACATCGCCAGCGCGTTCCCAGTCAAACTGAATGGAGAGGTCAAAATCGCCCATCCATTCTCGGTCGTACCCGACATTGTCTTGCCAGGCTTTGAAGTTCTCAATCCAGTCATCCCAGGTCTTCGGTAGGTTGTCCATGTACCACGGTGGACGGCGCCCTCCTTATACCCTTCACGAACATGTTCGCACGAACATGTTAGTCGCTTTGGCGCCGTATCTCTTCAGTGAACGCATGAAATACAGCGGATTCAATGCGCTGAAGTTGATTTGAAAGGGTCGACTTAGCCACTTCAAGAAGCCCTGCCAACTCGGTGAGGTTGATGCGCCGAGGGACATCCCAGTAGCCTTCTCTCGAAGCGACTTCAAACACTTCACGCTGGCGGGGAGTCAGAAGCCGAGCCCCAGTGCTTCTGGTTGAGAGCAAACGGTGGGGTATCTCGTCACTTCGAAAACGATTCACCAACTCCCTCATCGTGTCTCGGCTGCCCTCAACGGTCCATTCAACCCACCCATCACGGACCTCGAACGGCGTTCGTGGAACGACACCGAGATCGACCAGGGGCCGAAGAAAGCCTCCACCACCAGCAGAGATGTTGACTGAAAATCGGCCATCTTCTGGATTGGTGCACGCATCAATGCCAGCGTGCAAACGAACGGTTTCGTGAAGATTCTCATTGCTCCAGCAGCGCGCTGTGCCCCGGCCCTTGCTCATCGGCATGTGCTGTTCAATCCGTAAGGTGGCCTTGGGGTGGTCTCTTGTGACGTCCCCAGCCCAATGCCCTTGAGGGAGGCGAACATCGATTCGAAGTTGCTGGGCCATGTTCGTACCTC
>DUIU01000085.1:0-139 GCA_013330155.1 Candidatus Poseidonia sp.
CTACGACATGGTCAAAGTGGTTGAAGAAGTGGTTGATGATGGCCTTTTCATGGAATTGTTTCCCTCCTATGCGGACAACATCATCATCGGTTTTGCACGTATGAACGGCTCCACTGTCGGCGTGGTCGGCAACCAACCA
>DUIU01000085.1:513-7099 GCA_013330155.1 Candidatus Poseidonia sp.
CTCCATCAAAGCAGCCCGTTTCATACGAACGTGCGATGCGTTCAACATCCCACTGCTGACTTTTGAAGACGTTCCCGGCTTCCTTCCGGGCGTGGTCCAAGAGTGGGGCGGCATCATTCGACATGGAGCGAAGCTTCTGTTCGCTTACGCCGAAGCCACCGTCCCCAAACTCACCTTGGTCACACGAAAGGCCTACGGCGGCGCATACTTAGCCATGTCATGCAAGCACCTGCAAAGTGATTACAACGTGGCTTGGCCCACCGCTGAACTAGCGGTGATGGGGGCAGAGGGTGCCGTCAATATCATCCACCGACGGGAGATAGGAGCGGTTCCAGACGAAGAAAAAGAGGACGTTCGCCAACGACTGGTCGGGGAATACAAAGCCAAATTTGGAGACCCATACGTCGCCGCTCGAAATGGCTGGTTGGACGATGTTATCGAACCACAAGAGAGCCGGCTACGCTTGTGTCGCGCCCTCAACATTTTGAAGTCAAAACGGGAATGGTCTCCACCCAAAAAGCACGGTAACATCCCGCTTTGATCATTCCAAACGCTTAGCACGAGCGAGCAAGCCCGAACCTTGGGTTGAATCTTGGACGGTTGATTCGACATCCGCCTCAAGGTCCAACGAAGCCTCCGCATCTTCATCTCTTCCTCGAGACCGCACCAATGCAAAGGCAATGCCTGCAAGGAGAACGAGAACAAATCCACCTGCAGCCACCATGATGGGAATGGCGCCATCGGTGCTGTCTTCATCTGATTCACTTTGTTGGTCGTTTGACGCATTGTCGGACAGAGGATCAAACACTTTGGTAACGATGACGCTTTGCTCCAATTCGTCATCGAAGACTTCCAATTCAACGGTGACCGAAGTCATGGAACCGGGTGGGAAGGGCAGCAGCGTCACGCACTGGTAGACACCGCCACTGCTGCTCAGGCACGAATGACTCACATCAACGGCTGCTCCATTGACCGAAACATTGGCTTCCGTGTTGACCGTTCCATCAACATCCGTCACCGACCAGTACATGTTCGCCGTAGAACCGCTCATCCCCTGAACCGACTCAATGGCCACAAAGGGAAGGTCGCCAACAGCAGCAATGGTGAGCGAGAGGTTCTCACTGTGGGTGATTGAGCCATCCGAAACGTTCAGCCACACCCCTTCGTAGATTCCAAACGCATCGATGGCTGGCACAAGTTCAAACGAGTTGTTGAACAAGGAAACTGAAAGCACATCCAAATTACCCTCGAGCGTCCATGTCAAAGGATCGCCGTCCACATCGTATGCCAGAGGGGAAAGCGCAAGGGTGAATGGCGTATCCTCAACCATTGAGAGGTTGCCCCAGGCCGAAGTGTTGACGATGACTGGGTCGTTGACTGGGTTGACCACCACCGCCATTTCCACCATGACGGACGGATTTTCGCCGTCACTCACAAGAATCTGCAGCACCGTTGCACCGTGGGCATTTAGGAGTGGAGTCAAGGTGATGCGTTCACCTTCAATGGAGAAGAGAACCGGTCCTTGTTCTCCATTTTTCTCTCCACCAATGTTCAGGTCAAGAGGTACGTCCTCGGGGTCGTAAACCACACTGCCAAGGTCAAAGACAACGCTTGCTCCATCCTCGTCCATCTCTTGGATGGGAACGGTTCCCCATTTGACCGGAGGGTCATTGACCGGTGTCATGACGACGGAAAGTTGGGTTGTAACCTCATCCACGGTGACACCATCGCTTCGAAGGGTCACTTCCGCCACGCACTCACCCAGCCATTCTTCGTCCAATGCGTGGCTTACGGTCATGTCGAGTCCATCTTGGCCAATTTCAATCAAAAAATGGGAGGCATCATCGCCGATGAGCGTCGCCTCAACGATGCGCACAGGTTGTCCGTCCGGGTCAATGGCGATGTTGCTGGCATTCAAGGTCCGTGAACTGTGCTGAGGCACGTAGATAACAGGTTTAGGAGAAAGGACCTCAATCGGTGTGTTTTCTCGGAAAACGGAAGCGGTGTACATCGACGGGGCGCCTTCAACTTGAAGCTTCAGCCACGCCTCTTGAAGGCCTGGCGCCACGGGTGCCATCGGATAATGGCAGGAAACCGTTCCATTCGATGCGATGTAAGCTTGTGTTTCCCATGGCCCATTGGTCCATCCACAGGTGAGGTTTACGTCCCATCCCGCCGGCAGTTCGGTGAAAGGAGTGCCATCCCGCAGAGTCCAGTTGAGGCTGATGACAAAGGTGTGGGTGGCGTTCAACGTCTCTGATGCGTTGTGGCTGACATCTTCAGACGTCCACGGGAGGAAGGTCGCTGCGTCGAAATGCTCGTCAACGTAAGCATTGGGATCGCTGACCGTTTGGGGCGCTTCAGCGCGGTTGAAGGCATCCCTGAAACGGGCATGGTCGCCGTGCAAGACGGTATCGAGGTAGGCGATAACGTGTTGCGAAGCCAAATCGATTTGAGCGGTTTGGCTCATGGTTGCATCGCCATCGTTTTCGAAGAAAGCCTGTGAATCTTGGAATTGGTAATGGTTCGCGCCCAGCAAGTGCATCCACTGCCAAGCGACACCTCCGTGCCCTTCCACGCGTTCCATCGTTTCCTGGGAAGGAGCCACTTCATCCACCGTGCCGGTGATGAACAGGCCGGCGTTGGGTTGAGGGAAGTCAGGGGTTGCCACGTCGTTCCAGTCAAAACCCTCGTCCAAATCTTCGAGGTCAAGGCCCAATCCGAAGAGGCCACGAGGCGGTTGTTCCGTGGAGGAAAGGCTTGTCTGATTCCAATAAGGGAACGCCAGGTAGGCAGCGGCCGCCCCCTTGCCATGACCGGAAACGCCCCAATGATTCACATCGATGTTCTCGACGGTGCCCAGCACGTGGACGTTGGTTTGGTTTTGCTGAACCATGGCCTCGTGGATGTCAGTCAATCGCTCCAATGTGGACTCAACATCCGTTTCATCGGAGAGCGGTTGGGTCACCACCACGATGAATCCACGCTTGGCGAGTTCTTCGGTAAACAAGGTGTAGCTGTCAATGGATTCTCCAGAATCCCCAATGAAGATGAGCCATGAAAACGGGCCATTGCCAGCCATGTCCTTGTCTTCACCATCAAACATGGCAGGATACACCATGCGGACTTGGGGTGAAAAAACTCCACCAAGATTGAATTCGGTCCAACCGACTGGGAAATCCACACCTGAATGGGATTCCTCAAAGGAGGCATCTTCCTCAAGCAAGCCCATGGCCGAAGGCGCGCTCAAGGAAAGAACGGCGAGGCACACGAGAAAGGCGTGGAGGTGGCGCATGGTCATTCCCTTGTTTGGGTCTCATGCTCAAGAATCAAAGAGTCTTCCCTTTCATGCATAGGATGAAAGAACACATTCGGCCTCGAGGAGACGCGTCAACAACAAGCCAAGTGAGGGCAGGTCCTCAGCCCGTTCAGGAGCCCACAATTGCCGCCAGCATGCAAGGTGTTGAGCTACCAAAAGCCACCGTCCGTCAAGGACTTTACCAACGAGTGATGCTACCCGCTGTTCAACCGTGCCTTCCATGGGCTGGTATGTTGATTTGAGGAAAAGGGTGCCGTTAGAAGACGCCCCCTCGTTGTCGAAATCAATGATGGCATCTGGTTCAGCCTGAGTCAAGTGATCGGCCCAAGGACCTTCATCCAAATCCCTTCGACTTGAAAGGGCATGAACACGCCCTCCTCTTTTGGTCCAAGCTGCTGCCGTGGAGCGCGCTGCACCTCCGCCGCCAATCAATCCGAGAACGTGGCCCTCGGGGGTGATGCCATGATGGGACATAACCTCCACAACCCCGTCCCCGTCCAAACCTGCGCACCACCAACCACGACCATCCCAGCGCAAAGCATTCACGCACTTGTTCGCCATCGAGTCGTCCACCGCCACGACGGCTCCGGAATCCAGTTGGTGTTTGAGCGGTGCCGTCAAATTCAGCCAAATTTCTTCGGCGAACATCCGCGTTGGGAGGTCGCTGTTCGCTACATCGAACACAAAGGGAGGTTCTTTCGAGGAGGTGAGTTTTGGGTGGGCTTCTTCAACCAAGGAAGCAGCATCCACCGCTTTTTTGAGGAGAGCACGGGTTCGAAATTTACTAAAAATCGAACCAGTGAACACCCAAGGGATGGGTTCAGGGACGGCGCCAGCATAGCCCCAAGCGAGCGCATCTTGAATGGAATTGACGTCAACGAGTTCCATCGTCAAGTGTTTGTCGTCGTTCATCAACGCAAGATGTCGAGCGACCAAGGCCGTGAGGAGCGGCGAAAGACTGTGGTCAACAGGTTGGCCGGCAATTCCGTATCGAATTGCTGCCATGACCCAACCACAGGCTCACAACACAAAAAGGCGACGAATGCTGTGTTAACCTTCAAGAGGGAGTGTGCTCTCCTCTGTGACATGGGAAGAGCAGTCGGACTCATGACCGCAGGCCTTGGGACCTACATGTCCTTCAAAATGTGGGACGAGTTTGCGACCGCTAACATGGAAATCTTTGGCGCCTCATGGGGCGTTATCATCGCCACCGTGGTCTTCTTGATTTACCAGTCCAACAAGAACGAGCGGGCTTACGAAGCCTCCTTCGGGCAACTGGTCCCGAAGTCCGTCAGCAAAGGACAAATGGAAGCCGACAACCCTCAACCTCTGCTTTTCATCGCTGGCTTGTACCTCTTCATCATCGTCATCTTTGAGATTCTTCTCAATGCGATATGATGGTGACCCGTCATGCCCGGACTCATGGAAGTTTTCATTCTCAAAGAGCGAGTGAATGACAATCGAGATGATTCAATCTTCATGATGATCTTTGAAAAAGCCTTCATCCTGATTTCGCTATTGGTCGTCATGCTGATTGGCGTTGCCATCAACCTTCCAGCTTGGGGCGTTGGAGCATTTGTCGGGGCTTCGCTCGGCCCCATCGTTTACGGACACTACTACTTCATTTACATTCGACCAGCAAGAAAACAGCAGAACCTTGATGTGGGCAAGAAGCAAGGCAAGAACAAGAGGAAGTAGTATGGTGCTCGGTTTTTCGACGATTTTGGAATTTTTTGGACTGGACGGAATTAGCGGCATTGATGTCTTCTTTGCTGCCATGGCAGTCATCGGAACGATTTTGTTCATCATTTATTTTGCACTCGTGCTCATCGGTGGTGTTGCTGACGGCATTGCTGATGCCATTCCATTCCTCGATGTGAATTTTGAAATGGATGCTGAAGGCGTATTTCATATGCTGACCATCCAGGGCTTGTTGAGTTTCATGATGATGTTCGGCATTTTCGGCCTCGCTGTTTCACAAGGAGACTACGGCGCCCTTCCAGCGATCGCAGCCGGAACCATTACCGGTCTTGCATCGATGTGGATGGTCGGCAAGGTATTCCAAGCGATTGCGGGACTGGAAACCGATGGTACCGTATCCCACAGCCAAGCACATGGCGCAAAAGGAACGGTTTACCGAACGATTCGGCCCGGGCAATCCGGACAAATCCAAGTTGAATTCCAAGATGCCTTGCGAACCTGCGAAGCGGTGGCCGAAGATGAGACCCTCACCATTCAAACCGGGAAGTTCATTTTGGTGACTGGCAATATCGGTGAAATTTTGGTAGTTAAGCCACTCAATGTCGCTGATGCGATGGTCACCGAAGAAGAGTGACATAATTTGCCGAGTATAGTCTCTTAAAGGAGAACCATCGTGGCTCAACCATGATGGATACACTCATTCTCATCGGTATCAGCCTGTTTGTTATTACGGTTCTCGCAACCGTTTACATCGCAACCAGCCGCTACAAACTTGCACCTGCAAACAAAATTCTGGTCGTCTACGGTAATACCCAAGGCGCCGGCGCTGCAAAATGTTACCACGGCGGTGGAAAAATCGTCTGGCCTCTGGTCCAAAACTACGCCTTCCTCGACTTGAAGCCGATGACCATCAACATCAACCTCGAGCACGCTCTCTCGCAGCAAAACATCCGCATCAACGTTCCATCGACGTTTACCATCGGTATTGACACCAAGCCGTCCATCATGCAGAACGCCGCTGTGCGTCTATTGAACCTCGACCAGGCCTCCATTGAAGACATGGCCAAAGAGATCATCTTCGGTCAACTTCGTTTGACCGTTGCTTCCCTGACCATTGAGGAAATCAACGGCGACCGTGAAGCCTTCNNTTGCGAACTTGCGAAGCTGTTGCTGAAGATGAAACCCTTACCATTGACACAGGGAAGTTTATTCTGGTCACCGGTAACATCGCCGAAACATTGGTGGTTAAACCGCTCAAAATAAGCGATGCTCTTGCCGAAGAAGAGTGACATAGAAGGCCGTGTTAACTCTCTTAAAGGAGGACTAGGCTGGGTCAACCATGATGGAACAGTTAGTACTTATCGGAATCGCTTTGTTTGTCGGCATTGTACTTGCACCCGTTTATGTCGCACCCAGCCGCTACAAACTTGCACCCGCTAACAAAATCTTGGTCGTTTACGGGAACACGAAAGGTGCAGGTGCCGCACAGTGTTATCACGGCGGTGGGAAAATTGTCTGGCCACTGGTCCAAAACTATGCTTTCCTCGACCTCCCACCCATGACGAT
>DUIU01000092.1 GCA_013330155.1 Candidatus Poseidonia sp.
GATCTAAAACACCGACTCTATGAAGCCAACCTGCGGGTGGTTGAGGTGCGTCAAAACACCCACCTCTATCTTGTTGATTCGCTATAGAAGCATCAAGGTAGCGTGAATAAGACGTCATCTCCGTGGCCGTCAAGCCAACCGATTTTGACGCCAGCATCAATCCAAGCATGAGCATAGTTGATGGCGCCGAACGCACGAACAAGGTCGCCTTTTGTCAAGAAGTGATGGGCATCAGATGCGTAGTCATCAGCCATCCGGAGCATGATGGCCAAGTGCGCCGCTTCCGTAGAACCCTCAACAACACAGGGGGTGGCTTTCGCCCTGGCTCGTTTGGTGATGTCAAGGTAGGATTCCACCCGTTCAACGCTGAGCGTCGTGCCTTCATCGCTCATTCTCCACCCTCCTTTTGGCGTTTGAGGAGGTTTCGGGCATCCTCTGTTCGACCAAGGGCTTCGTAGAGTTCAATCGCTAAGGAGAGTTTTCCATGATCCTCAGCTTCCTGAGCTCGCAAGAACATCTGACGCCGTTCCTCCCAATTCCTCGCCATCGCCGCTTCTGCAACTGCTTTGTAGCGGCCTTCTCGCTCAGCATCGGCGAGATGTGGCGCAGTCCATCGGCGAACCAAACCATCACGTGTTGCTGTCGCCATCGCGTCAGGCGTACACAACACGAGCAAATCTCCCAAATTCATGCCTTGAGTGAGCGGAAGGTCTTGGTCAACCTCAGCCGGTCCATCGGTCATCGAGATGAGATGTCCTTCAATCCCGAGTACCCACCAACCATCACCGCTTCGAACCGCGCTCATGGGCTCCAGACTGTCATGCTCCAAATGGTTCAGCATGTCCCAACCAAATGGATGTGGAACGCCCTCCCATAGGCCACCATCGCTGCTTTGCAGAAGGAGACGACCCTGAGACAGTGGAGAACACCAACTCCAAGGCCTTTCCTCCAATTTGCGTTTTCTATCCTCTCCCGTTAGCCGTCCGCACCAAAGATGACCTTCGGGGTCCTGCCAAAGAAGATGTTCTCGGTCCAACCACCCAACCAATCGGCGGACTGGCCCACTGTCAACACGGCGGATACCTCGACCATGTTGCGAAAAGAGGTGAATCTCACCCTTTCGTCCGGCCAAGGCCCAGCCGCCGCCTGGACGGGGTGAAAGGTCGCTAAATCCACCAGGTGCGCTACGTCCTTCGTTTACCATGGACCCGTCGCTGGTGTTGACGAGGTAGAAGCCGTGGGCCGCCAACAGACCAATGGTCCCCTGCGTCGCGTGGGCAGCATGCACTTTGAACGGAACATCCACCTTCCAGCGGCTTTGTCCATCGGCTTCGAGCAATTCGAGTTGGAGGCCGGAGCTCACGAGAACCCCTCCTTCAATGGCAGCGATGGTAGCAATTCGGCCGTCAGCCTGCCACGACCATGCAATGTTCCAAGTCATCAAACATCACCTCCTACGGCGCCCCACGCCATAAGTTGGGCCCTCGCGGCCTGAGTAAGCGAGTACTTGCGAGAACGCCCAACCTGCTGAACCTGCAAGATTCCGTGCTTGAGAAGCCGATTGCTGATTTGGGAGAGCCGAGCACGTTTAACGCTCAAATGACTTAGAATATATTCGTCGGAAGGTGAATACATTCGTTGATGAGCGACAGAAACCACATAACTTTCGGACGGATTCAATGAACTCAGGACATGTTTGTCCAAAGCATAGGCTTCCCGTGGACCTTCTCGTTCCCGGTACCTTCGTTGCAGGAAGGAAAGAAGGCCCTCGTGATGTGGGGCTGGATTGGAATCGGGTTGTAGCATGGCCATCAACCCACTCAAAGCCTCAAGCATGGCGTTGTTCGACAGACCGTGAGGTTCTCTCTCTTCGTGGGAAAGAGGTGGGCCAACATTAGGTTGTGGTAGCGCATCGACCTGAGAAAGATCGTCAACAAAACCAACCTCATCATGGAGCAGCATCGCCGATTCCTCCTCGGAAATAGGCTCTTCAGGGGCAGGTGGCATCAAAGCCTCGTTCACCCAATACTGATGTTCGTTGGAGGCATCAACCAATTCATCCTGTGCGTTTTGTTCATCATCCGTTTCAAGCCCCTTGGCTAAATTGGCATCCTTGTTTCGCAGAGCGAGATTCTTGAACATTCCACTCACGGGCGTCGAAGGACCACCTCTGACCGCGTCCGCATCAATGATTGGAGTGTTGAAAGGGGTGGCTTGAAGTGGCTCATCGTTGTCTTGTGCTTCCGACAATTTTCCAATGTCCAACTCAAATCCAATGGGAAGTGATTCTTCTATCTCGTCAAAAATTGACAGAGGTTGTTCCAAAAGGTCGGCTCGCTGGTCCCAGGGCATGGAAGCGTCAATGACGTCGGAAATTGGCGCATTTTCGACTTCTGCTCCATCATGAAATCCGGGCAAAGTAGGTTCTTGCTCATGGCCTCCACTTTCTTCCTTGCTTTCACCCATCAATCGGTGCAATGATTCGGGCTCATCCCTTGGTTGAATCTTTGCAGAGGTGTCGATAAAGGGCAAAGGCAAGTCCTTGGATTGACCCATGCGTATGCTATCTACGGCATCGCGTAGGAGCGTGATGACCGATGCAGGGTAGCCATCACAATCGTCGAGGAGAGCGGCCGCATCATTCATTGAAAACTGACTATCAACCACACCAATGGATGCTAAGCGTTGACGTACAAGAGTCATGACATCTCCCGCCGAAAACGGAGAAAGCCGAAGAATCTCGAACCCCTCAACCACCGTTGAAGGAAGTTGGTGGCGTTCCTTGACATCGCACACGAGCACCAAGAGTGCATTTAATCGCTCAAGGGACGAATGAGCGTCCCGCAAAGCCACTTCAAGCACAGAAAGGTCGCTGGCAGGAACGTCAATGACGATCATAGGCAGTTTGTCATTAAAACTGTACATCTCGTTCACTAAATCATTCACCAGTTCAGTTCGGTCAATTGGGGGTTCAACACCGATCATCTGCCGATAACACATGCTGAGAAGAGATGTTGCGGGAGATTGAGCCGGCAAGTGGTCGATGGTGGCCGAGGCTCCGGCATAGGGCTTGAGGCATCGCACCAAGGATGTCCGTCCTGAACCCAATGGACCCAGCAGCATGATTCGTCGAGCTGAACGGAGCCTCAAGAAACTCTGGAGGCGATTGAAGGCGTCTTCACGTCCGACCAACTTCCCAGACTCACCTGCTTCAAGCGGACGAATGGAAAACGGATTCTCATCCAAATACGGCAAGCCATATGCATGCGTTTCTCGAACCATGCCTGCACAACATTATCCAAGTATATGATGTTTCACGAATTCCCCCGGCAGATTCGTGCCGTTACAAAGCGTTAGCAAAGGGACGGAGGGGTCGAAATGACCGGAATTAACGGCCAATTAACGGCCAATTAACGCGTTAATCAAAGCGTTAAATGCGTTAAATTTGGTGAGAAACCACCCTTGAGCAGCGATTGATTCAAGGAACGAATCCCCCAGCCTCTGCATGGGAGCACCATGCCGGTTGACAACAGTCGAATCAA
>DUIU01000198.1:0-716 GCA_013330155.1 Candidatus Poseidonia sp.
ATTTCACTGAGTTGACGCCCAATTTCCATCACGCTAGCTGTACCGGATGTGTCGTCAACCGCACCCTGTGCGTGATAGACGGTGTCGTGGTGCCCTCCAACGATGACCACTTCGGAGGATTTACCTCGAATTTCTCCACATGGCACGTAGATGGTACGCTCCTCGTCGTTGGTGACGTCGATCAGCATCTCAAGCACACCTTGTGTTCCGGTGGCGTTGAAGATGGCCTGTTCAAGAAGTTCACCAGCGTCTTTTGACATGGCAATGAAGGGAAGTTCGGTGGGAATGCTTCCACCGTTGGCGTCAGTGACTTCATCGATGCGGCTACCTTTGAAAATTGGAACACAATCGTTGGCTTCAATTTGACCGCAGTTAGCGTCTTTGTTGACAAAAATGAGTCCAGCAAGGTTGTTCTCAGCGGCCAATGAGAAGATGCCGGTGTTTCCACCTAAGCTCGCACCGCTGCGAACATAGCCAATGGTTCCGCCTGCTGAAGCCCACAGCGCATCATCCGTGCCGTTGCCGAGGTCACTGACTTGGACGTCCTCTTGGAAGGTGTATTCTGAGCGTCCGGAAAAGCCCTGAATCACGTAATCAATTCGATGTTGAAACTGAATCACTTGCGAGCCAATGGCCAGTGGGCCTTCGCAAGGACTCGTGCCCCCGAATCCTTGGATGCATATCCGCAGACTGGGTTCTGCATTGACGTGGTGCAT
>DUIU01000198.1:1107-2769 GCA_013330155.1 Candidatus Poseidonia sp.
TCCTCAACGGTGCCGCTCATGCGTCCTTCCCAATCAGGGTGGCCGAACGCCACCAATTCCTCAGCAAAGGTCCGTGTTTGCGCCGCATCGTAATCAATGAGTTCGTACTCGTAACTGGGTGTGAATCCGAGCCAAGACGGGCGGATGACGAATACGGCGGTGATCATCAACACCACCACGCCGATGGCCATCAATGCTTGAGGAGTAAGTACATTCGTACTTCTCCACCATGGCACGTTTTCGCCGACTAAAACGGCATCGTCCAATTTGGTTTCATCCTCAAGACTGAGCACAGTTCCATCAGCGCTGTTCCCTTCAAGGCGCTCGATAAGTTGGGCTTTGGTCCCGCTAACGGTGAGCTCCTGCTCTCGGAGCATGTCCTTGAGTTCAGCGACGGTCTTGCTTTCCAGGTCCATGGGCTCGCCTGTATGCCGGTTGTATTCCTTGTTCAAGAAGTCGGCGGTTCAGCGCAACTTCAGACTTCATCGCCGGTCCAGCGGCGTCCAATGTCGTGTTCATAGCCCAACTGGTCAAGAATTCGGGCGATGATGAAGTCCACCATGTCATCGATGTTCTTTGGATGGTTGTAGAAGCCTGGCGAAGCGGGGATGACGATGGTGCCCCAATTGGAGAGTTTAGCCATGTTCTCGAGGTGGACGGTAGCGTAGGGTGCCTCTCGGGGCACGATGATGAGTTTACGTCGCTCTTTCAGGGCCACGATGGCCGAGCGTGTTACGAGGTTGTCGGAAATACCGGCTGCGAGTTTGCCGATGGTGGTCCCTGAACAGGGGCAGATGACGACGGCGTCAATCTTAGCAGAGCCGGAGGCGGACTTGGCGCCGACATTCTTGGCGTCTTCTAGGATGGCGTTCGTAGCTTCTGCGACGGCTTCGGGCGTGGTGTCGCACTCGTGCTTGAGCGTGATTTTACCCGAATCAGTGACCACCAGGCGAACGGTTTTGCCCATTTCGTGCAGGACTTCGGTGAGGCGCTTTCCATAGATGGCACCCGATGCCCCTGAGATGCCGACTACAACTTCGCCCATGGTTCAAATCCCAAGGCTCTCCCATTTAGCCTCTTGTTCTTTATCGCTCGGCTTTCTTCACAACGAGAATCTTCAATGATGCCACTTCGAATTTAGGTTCGCCCTAGATTTAAACATGCGAAAGAGGTGGTCGCCGTCATCAAAATGAACGGTGACTCTATTTACATGAGTCCGGAGGGCGAAGAATGCCAAAAGGTACAGTAAAGTGGTTCAATCAAACAAAAGGCTTCGGTTTCATCGAACAAGAAAGCGGTGAAGATCTCTTTGTTCACAAGTCTCAAGTGACCGGTGAAATTCGCGACGGAGATTCCGTCCAATTTGAAGTCGGTGAAGGACCTAAGGGTCCAAACGCCATCAACGTCAGCAAATCCGAGTGATTGAAACTCAATCCACCCTGCAGAGGGTGGTGGCGAGTGCGGCTAGGAGAGCGAACCCATGTCGGGTTGTTCCAGTTCTGTTGGTTTGTAGCGTGTTTCCTCTCGGGAAGCGTTCACTTGTCCAGTTCATTCTTCTTCGTTTGACCACGATTTTCGCATGACCCTGCCTGCTGCTTCCCCAGCGTCCATCGGGTCGTAATCGTGCTCAAAGATCAGGTGTTTGACCAGATTGTGTTGCGC
>DUIU01000089.1 GCA_013330155.1 Candidatus Poseidonia sp.
CCTTCTTTTTGGATGAATTTGTAGAGCCATATCCACGCAACGGCTTGGCCCAAGGTTGAGACGAGGCCAATCCATATGCCCGAGTATCCTTGGACGAAAATGAAACCGATGAAGCCGATGAACATGTAGCCCGAGTTCCATGTGCTGACGGCACTCAAAGCAGCGAGGGCCGGATGCATTCCTCGCCCTGCGACCAGGTAATCGTCGGTTGTGTCTTGCTTCACGCGCATGGACGCAAGGCCAACACCGGCAAAGAAGCCCATGAACAACAGGAAGGAGAGAAGGAGCACCAGTTCATCCGAAAGCCCGAACATTTCCCTCACTCCTTTTTCCAACGAAGCAACGCCTTGTCTTCAACCTCACCCGTGCTTGCTGGGAAGACGAGGCAGTTCAACCGCCCCCCCTGCTCATCGCCGAGTCCTCCAAGCGTGGTGGTCACCATGGATTGCTCGCTGGTCCCCATATCGGAACACAACACCACTGGGATGTCATCAAAGGATTGCTGAAGGTAGAGTTTGGTCGCCATTTGTCGAAAAGCCAAGCGCACGTATTCTTCTGAAAGCGGCTCATCCGCCGTTTCCTGAAGTTTTTCCCACATGAGGCGCATGGATTGGACGGCGTCTTTTGGCCGCATGGGGCGCTGGTCACCGGTTCCCAGCCCAGTGGGGTCGAGGTCCAGGAGCGCCAAGGTGTGCAGGTTTTGTTCCCAATTTGCTGCCAAGACCTCCAATGGAGAGGTGGCGATCCAATCTCCGTAGGGATACGTCAGGGTTGTCTGACGCCCGAATTTGTAGTTTGAGAGCCCAATGGCTCCAGTGACCACGGTGGTGATGGAAATTCCATGGACGACCCGGCAGTCAATACCGGCATCTTGAGCGCGCAATTGCAGGTCGACGTGCGTGGTGGCTTGAAGCGGGTCGCCCACCACGAGCAGAGCAACAAGGGATTGTTTGGCGAGCGCAAACAACTCATCCGGCTCTTCAACCTCAGGGCGCATCACCCGTTGAATGGGCCCGGCCATTTCTTCGAGTCGATTCAATTCATCATCAGGCCAAAGTGCCGTGTAAGCCTCGTATCGTCGATGGTCAGCGGCCTTTGCAGCCCTTTGGGCTTCAACGGTCATTCCATCGAGTGAACCCATGCCCATGCCGACCAACAGCAAGCCTTTCTCAGGGAAGGCACTGGATTCGGAATCTCTTGCCGCCATGCTCAAACCACCGAAGCGCTTGGACAGGGCGAGGGCCATGCGTCATTTGAGCGTGCCGAGCGACCAGACACAGGTTTGGTTGGAGCGTTGCAAAGCGAATGGATGGCTCGGTGGAAGCGGGGTTCTTCCGTTGGATGAAGGCCGCCGCGGCGTTCCACTCAACGACCAAGCTCCAGCCGAGGATGACTCTTGTTGGGAGGGGCTGAACCACATCGATGCGCCTCCAAGAGAGAACGGACCAAGGCATTGGAGGGAACGCCTACCGACCGAACTCCAAACCCTTCCTGATTCCTTTTGGCCTTCGTCCTACGAGGTTCAAGGGGATGTCCTTCTCGTGAAATTGGAGGAAGAGGTTCGCCCTCACGCTTCGGCCATGGCGAAAGCGATGATGGAGCAGATGCCAAGCGTCCGCATTGTATGCGCGGATGAAGGAGTTGTTGGCGATTTCCGCGTCCGTGACCTCCGGGCAATCGCCAGCCGTGATGGGAGCCAGCACACGACCACTACCGTCCGAGAACATGAATTCACCATCCACGTTGACCCAGGGGAGATCTATTACTCTGCGCGCCTGTCAAAGCAGCGATTGAACACGTATGAATTGCTTCAAGGGTTTCGAGAACGACTCGGTTCTCCTTTGGTGGTCGCTGACCCCTACGCCGGTGTTGGCCCCGCTTTTCCTCTGTTGTTAAGGCACGAAGGCCTCGTTTCGGGGTATCTTGCTGGAGATTTGAACCCGAAAGCGGTTGATTTACTGAGCAAGAACCTTTCCAGTTGGACGCGGAAATCCTCCTCCCCGTTCTCACCGTCAGCCGTGGTGTGCAAAGACGCACGAACATGGAAAGAAGATGAGGGGCTTTGCGGGAAAGCCAACGTGGTGTTGGTGAACCTCCCTCACGATAGTTTTGAGCACCTTCCAGACCTCTTTCCGTTGTTTATCCCTTCTGAATTGGGCCTTTTGCGCGGGTGGGCCATCATCGAGCGCACCTCTCTCGACGGGCGCGTCGCCCAACTGGAAGCGATGGTTGAAGCTGCGGGAGGGATACCAAGCGACACGCTGGTTTCTGAAGTCAAAGGGTTCTCCACCACGCGATGTTTTGTGGTGTTTCAATCCACCATCACATGGGATTGAAGCGTTCACTTCATGAAGCACCGATGACTCGGATTGCTCATGGAGAACATCGTGAAGTGCACATGCGGGGCGAGCATCAACATCGCTGGCATTCCTCCACGAAAGGACGGCATCAAGGTTTGGTGCCGAGTTTGCGGGTCTGTCACGACCCATCAGCGCTAAAC
>DUIU01000224.1:0-172 GCA_013330155.1 Candidatus Poseidonia sp.
GCGATGATGTCGGCCTTGTCTTGCCGCTTCACAACACCACTCATCCTTCGTAGGTGGCGCTGTATTCCTCGCCGGTTTGCCATCCAAAGTAGATTCCAGCCAGCACTGAGGCAAGCGGGATAGCGTTGCAGGCAAAGATGACGCCGGGGCTACCGTTGTCCATCGGCTTTTC
>DUIU01000224.1:425-1597 GCA_013330155.1 Candidatus Poseidonia sp.
CCAGCGGGATGACGTTACATGCTAGGATGACCCGAGGGTTGCCGTTGTCCATTGGCGCGCCGAGGATGTACCAAACGATCAGGCCGAGGACAAGGCCGGGGATGATCATCATGCTACCCATGATGATGGTGCGAAGCGTGCGCATGGTTTCCCGAAGAAGAGGTGAGTCAAGAAGGTGTGCTTTCCACTTAACGACGCATCCGTTCCTCAAGTTCACTTCCGGAAAGGTTGTTGAGCGTGTCATGAGGCTCTATCCATCCTTTGCGAGCGGTCATGACACCGTAGGCGATGTCACTGAGACCTCGAATGGAATGGGCGTCGGGGTTGATGGCAACCGGCACGCCCAGCCCTTTGGCGTGTTTACACAAACGCCAATCGAGGTCGAGTCGGTAGGGGCTGGCGTTGAGTTCAATGGCCTTGAGGCGACCCTCATCGTTGTGTTCCGCCATGTGTTCAAGGACGGCAAACAAGTCCACTTCGTATCCTTCACGTCCCTGTAAAATGCGACCGGTTGGATGGCCCAAGACGTTGGTGGCCGGATGGTCGATGACCCGCATCAATTCCTCGGTGTTTTCCAATTCGTCCCGGCCACGCCACTTGGTCATGGCGTGAACGCTGGCCACCACGTAATCGAGTTCTGCTAGAACATCATCGGGGTGGTCTAGTTTCCCACCTTCGAGGATGTCGGATTCCACGCCGTGAAAGAGTCGGAAATCCACGCCATCATTGGCCCAATCAGCGTTGTATTGCTTGATGGTTCGACCTTGCTGAAGGAGGTCTTCTGCACTCGCACCATTGGCAATTTTGAGGGTTGGCGAGTGGTCGGCGATGCCCAACCAGTTCCATCCCATTTTCCGAGCCGTGTCGGCCATCATCTCCAAACTGGCTTCACCGTCTGAAAGCGTCGTGTGATTGTGAAGGGCGCCTTTGATGTCGCTGGTTTCAATCAAATCGGGTAGGACGCCATTCTGTGCGGCTTCCACTTCACCCATGTCTTCCCGAAGCTCGGGTGGGACGTAAGCCAAGTCCAGATGGGCGTAAATGGCCGCTTCATCGGTGGCCATCAGGGAAAAAGCTGCAGCGTCCATGCCCTTGAGTTCTCCAGCCTTGTCTTCGGGAATTAGTCCGAATTCGTTCAGCCGCAAGCCTCGGTCGATGGCCCGTTGTCGCAT
>DUIU01000224.1:1980-3020 GCA_013330155.1 Candidatus Poseidonia sp.
CGGACCTGGGCGTCAATGGTGCCAGTGGCTTCCAATTGCTCGTAGTCATCTCCGCCAATAGCGTCCAGCACATTCGGGTCGATGTGGCCTACCGTGAATGAGTCGTCAAAGATGGATGTGTCGAGAATGAGGCTGATTTTGGAGTCGCCCGCTCCTTTCACATCAGCAATGCCCGGTAGATTGAGGATGGCATTGGCCACTGCCTCATGGTCGCTTTCATCAACCGCCACCACCACATCAAGGTCGCCGATGGTGTCCTTTCTACGCCGAGCACTTCCGGCTAAGGTGGCTCGGTGAACGCCCTCAAGGTCCGCAATCCTTCGCTGAAATGCTTCGCCGTACCGCAACCCAATGTCAAGGCGTCGCCGTGCTCTGAACCGAGAGAGCAATTCAATTCCATCCAGCATCCGCTGTTGGGATTTTGCACCGAATCCCTTCATCGGTGCGATTTGATTGTTCAGCGCTGCCTCTTTGAGTGCAGCCACTGAATCCACGCCCAACTCGTCGGCCATTAGCTTGATCCGCTTCGGACCGAGTCCAGGGATGCCGAGCATCTCGATGAGTCCGGGGGGGGTGTCGGTGTGAAGGTCGACCCAATCGTCAGGCCATCGGCCTTCTGAAATCGCTTGGGTTAGGGCGCTGCCAAGTCCTTTTCCTATCCCCTTCATGTTGTAGATTTCCCCACTGGCGACGAGTTCGCCCAAATCTTCGGTTAGGCTTCCAAGCATACGGCTGGCATTTTGATAAGAGCGAACGCGGAATACGTTGGCACCTTTCAGTTCCAATAACACAGCCACTTGGTGTAACACATTGGCAACTTGATTGCGGGAGAAAAAAGGTGGTCCTGATGGCCGCGGTTTTGGGAGTGCAAATGAACCACCGGCCATAGGAAGAAGAGGCTGACCACCCTAAACAAAGGTTCGCTCTCGCCCCCATGTTCAAGAACGCAGGGCGATTCGCCTGTGCATGGTGGATGCTGGGCTGGTTGAGGTCATAGCAGAGATACTCTGTGCCTCTTCAGCGGTTCTGTTTACCTTCAT
>DUIU01000224.1:3443-5459 GCA_013330155.1 Candidatus Poseidonia sp.
TTGTGGGTGCTGCCGAGTTTGGGAGGTGAGTTGTGGGGTTCTGATTATCTGCCTCGTCCTTTGGCCCTCTTTTGCATAATTCTCGCCATTTCGGCCCGAATGAACATCAAAGGAGAGAACGTTTCGTTCGGTGCGAACCCTCATAGCATCAAGCGTCAATCCGAAGAGGAATGAACCTTTTTTTCCTTTATCCGATGTTCCTTTCATCGGCGCCTCGCTCCTAGCGATGAAGGGGGAACGTCTATTGACGGTCATAGCGAGGTTCATCCATGGCAGATGTCGGTCCAATCATTCCGTACTACCTGCGTACGATTCGAACCATCGACCTTTCCACAGGCAATGTTCTGGGCGTGAATTACATCTACGGTTTGTTGTCCACCATCACGTTCATTTTTTTGGTCAGTCTGGCTTTTCTGATTATCAAGGCGAGGCCCAAAAATCCGGAAAACAGGTTCATGTTTGTTCTTTTACTTGCTGAAGCATACAGGGTTATCTCAAATTGGTACAATGCCTATCCGTTTCAGGGGTCTGAGGGTTTTGTGGAATGGATTTCCTATTACAGGGTAGGGTGGTATTTCTGTTCCATTATGTGCATCATGATGTACATTTCAACCGTCTCGTTTTATCCCCCAAAGAAATTAGAATTCATGGCTCAGCCGCGCATTCGGAACAACTTGTGGTGGTTCCTCCCCCTTCTCGCAGGCATCATTATCACGGCTCTTGTTTCGGCAAACGGTATCGTCGGCACCGTTGGTGGGGCATACTATGTGGAATGCGAAGAAGGTTCAGAAGGTGGGCCGGCGCGGATTATCTCGTACGCTGACTCGGAACCGATCGCCGCTTCATGCGGTGACGCCGATGAGACCAGTTATGTGCCTTACTCGTTCTTTATTCCAGGTTCATCAACCATCGGGAAGATCTTGCTGATTTCGCCCGTCTTTTCAGCCATCATCGCCATGTTATTTATGCGGGCAGGATGGAAGCGATTCAACGAAGAACCCGGCCGTGAAAATGAAGCCATAGAAGCCCGTTCATTGTTCCTTGGCTTTGCTGGTAAAGCGATTATCAAGGGGACGATGGTGTTCTGTATTGTCTTCATGGCCATCCGATTTGGTGATTTCAACCTCGCAGATGTTACCACCATCATCGACACAGAAGGAGAGGGTGTGGTGTTCATGTATCTGTTGTTGTTCTACGGATTCTTGTTTAGCATTCTTCTGACCGGTATGCTTGAAGGTTTCATGTTCACCTATGCTATTCTCAAGAATGAAATCCTTGGTATTGACGAACAATTGCGGCGAACATTTAGCACAGCACTTTTCGCTACCGCTGGCGGTATTGCCCTTGTCATCACTTCAGAACTGATCGAGAGCGTGATTCCCGGGGGGGGTCTCATGGCAGGATTCGTTGTTGGTGTTCCGTTGGTGGTTCTGCGCAAACCTATTTTTGGAGCCATTCAGAACTTTTCATCGGTTCTCATGCCAGAAGCGTTTACGGCTGCTGAAAAAAGTTATCTCGAAGCCTATGAAATCGCTATGGAAGATAAAATCATCACGTCCGAGGAACGGAAGTTTCTCGTTCTTCAAGCCAAGACACTTGGGCTTGACCAAGCGAGAATCGAACACTTGGAACAATGGTATGATGGCCAACTCTTAGAAGAAGAGGAATGATCAGATAATCTCACCTTGAGGTTCATCCCCTTCGGTGTTGTTTCCATCAGCCGCTTCTTTGGCCATCTTTTGGTCGATGAAGGTCCGCATGTACTCCGGAAGCTCTCCGTTGACGAAGATGACATCGTTCACGTGGTCAAGTTTCTTCAGTGAGTAGTAAATTTGCATGGCGGTCATCGGTGTTGATGAGCACCCGTTGCAACCTCCATCGAGTGAAAGCATGATGTTTCCATCGGTGGTATCGATGACATTGACTATCCCATCGTGAGCATCGAGGACCTCTTGCACCGGTCCAATTTCAGCGAGGATTTCCTCGGCTGTGATGCTCATGCTTCCTTCCAGTGGT
>DUIU01000100.1:0-5221 GCA_013330155.1 Candidatus Poseidonia sp.
CCGTAAGGGAAGTACCGTAGTTTGCTGGCACTGGAATGCCTTGGCAGGGTTGACACCCACATTTTCAGCGGCCGAGAGAGGTCTTCCCTCGTGATGCGGGTACAGGCCCAACCCGTGGTGCCATGCAGGCTGCCCGGTAGGCGAATGATTCGACGGGTGTCGGCGGTTACGGTGGGGTCGACGGGGAAGCCTTGCTCCAACACCCGTTGGAGAAGTTCTTGGCGTGATGACCTTACGGCATCCTCTCGCTCTCGAGGCTCAGGGATTGAAAACAAGGTCCGGTCGTTGTCGGTAAAGATGAGATGAAACCCTTTGCCGCCGCTATAACTGATGGATTTCAACGACAGGTCTTCGTTGTCGTCAAGCCAGTTGAGGAGGGCTTGAGTGGCTTTCCTGGCCTGCTCCAAACGTCGGTAGCAAAAAGGGCGGAAATCAATGTCAAAGACGACCAAATGGTCGATCAAAACCGGAGGCGCCGACTCTTGGTCGCTTCGTTTTGGAAGGTTGACCGGCGTTAACCACGCCGATGTGCCGATGTAGACATCGCGCGGCCCGTAGTTCCGTAGCACTTTTTGCAGGGCGGCTGGAGAAGAGAACTGGCGTGTGGCGGTGATCCATGCGTTGGTGGGAAGCCTCCATCGGAATTGATGTCGCGAGGGTTTCTCCAACCAATCCAGGTCAACCTCATGCGAACCGTACCATGCTTGGAACGCCTCGTGGGGGAGCATCAAACCGAGACCGAGGGTCCTACCCTCAATCTTTCCCGTGTTTGGAACGGGTGCATTTGTGGCTTTTTCAGTAAAATTCTAGTCATTTGATGGGTAAAGTATTACATTCGGGGCTCCGAACCAAGCATCATGGCCATCAACATGCAAGAGAGCCGAACGGCCCGGTTTGGTACCGTTTGTGCCCTGTATTTCGCTCAAGGAGTCCCCTGGTTTTTCGTCGCGACGGCTCTCGTCACGTTCCTCGTTGACAACGGCACGATGGATGACGACCAGAAATTGGCCCTCATCTCCGCAGGCATGCTTCCGTGGATCATTGGCAAGCTTGTGCTCGGCCCAGTGATTGACCGCTATCGATTCCCATCCATGGGGCGTCGTCGACCTTGGGTCATCCTTGCTCAACTGGGCATGTTGCTCACAATGGCGGCCTTCCTGCTGGTGGATGACCCGGCGGAAAATTTGGGTACGCTCGGGCTCTTCTTCCTCATTCACAACGTCTTTGCTGCTCTGCAGGATGTGAGTTCGGACGCTCTTGCCGTCGACATGCTGGGAGATGACGAGCTGCCTCTGGCCAACGGTTTGATGTTCGTTGCCAAGGGCCTCGGTGCGATGTTTGCTGTTCTTGGACTCAGCCGCGTCCTGACCGATTCTGGATTCCATGCTGCGCTAATGGTTCAAATCCCCCTCTTGTTTGCGGTCATGTTGATTCCCATCTTTATCCTTGAGCGACCGGGAGACAAGCGATTCCCCTGGAGCGAAGACGCTTCAACGGAGAGCGCCAATTCGGGCGACGACACCATGACCTTTGGTGAAATCCTTACCGGTTTTCGTGGAGCGGTTTCGAACAAGGGCGCAAAGTTGGCCTTGGTTTTGTGCACCGTCATGTGGATTGGCGGCGGCATGGGCACCGGCATGGGCATCATTGACTTCCAATGGGAATTCCTCTTCGTGGAAGAGCTCGGTTGGGAAAGTCAGGATTACCTTGACACCAAAGGAGCCCCCATCTTCCTCATGACCATGCTCGGCTTCCTCATTGGTGGTCTCCTCGGTTCGAAGTTTGGTTCTAAGAAGACCTTGACGTATGCGGTGGCCATCGGTACGGTCATGACGGTTGGATGGTCAATGCTCCGTTCCAACTGGGATGACAGCACCTTCATGCTGCAAGCCTGGCTTGTGTGGACCTTGGTGTGGGCCATCGTCGGTGCTAACCTCTTGGCGTTCTTGATGTCCATCACGGTCAAGGACCTCGGAGGAACACAATTCTCGATTTACATGACGCTGATCAACGTTGGAGCCTTTGCGGGCAATGCTTTGTCAACCCAACTTCTCGATGTTGTGAATGGTAGTTTCCCGAACCTCTTCTTGTTTGGAGCAGCCTTCCAGGCCTTGGTGTTCATTGTCCTCTTGCAAATCAACGATGATGCACCTGCGCCTTCACCTGTCGCTCATGAAGCAGAGTGACCCTTGGGTGGGTGTTGAATGAATCTTGAAACAGCAGCCAATCTTGGAGAGGCTCTGAGTGGCCTTGCCATCATGTTCACGCTTCTGTTTGGCTTGCGCCAAATGATGGAAGTGAATCGTAATCGCCGTTTTGAGATTTCACAGACCATTGCAACCTCGCTGGAAAACCCCCTGGTTCAGCGCGGATTTGCGACCTTTGGTACGGTCGTTACCAAAGATTCTACCCTCGAGGAATTGATGGGGCTCACACGGGAGCAAAAAGACTCAACCAATGCCGTGGTGGTCCTCATGGCCAACCACGCCGTCATGACGTTCAACCGCAATCTCTCGTTTGAAATCGTCTATTCCTTCTACAAGGGCTACCTCTCGCTAATTGGCCCCAGCCTTCGTCGCATGATGCAGATGGTTGAATTCGGTTATGCCATGCACGAACTCAGCAGCATCACCAAAGAAGAGGGTATGGGGACGTTCCATTGGGTGATTTGGCTCCTTGACCGACTTGAAGCCCATGACGACAAAACCCAATTCAAACCCCATCTCCATCAGAAAGATTGGGTGCCTTGAAGGGCCTTGACCAGTCTCATTCTTTGTCTTCAAGTTCAGCCATGATGATGGCATCTTCGATGTCCTCTTTGGTCTGGAGGCGAACCGCGTATCCGGCGGTCCCTGCAGCGCCCAAGAGCATCAAGAGGGAGAAGATGACGGCGAGGGGATGGTCTGCAATCAATCCGCCGAGGGATGAAAAGAACCCGGCACCGTCGCCAGAGCCAGCACCCATGTCCTTTGGCTCGATGAGCGAAACGACCGTGGCTTGGTCGTAGGCTTGACGGGTGAACGTCAACATGCCGTCCATCGAACCATCGTAGTCTTCGGATGGAGTGGTGGGATTCAGGTCGGAGTAGAAATCAGGCCGTTGTTCAAATTCAATGTTCACCGGTTGCGAGAGGTCCATCGTGAGCATCACGTCCACGGTGTACGGGACCCTTGATTCAAAGAATTCAATGTCGCCCAAGAATCCCCAGAGTGTAACGGCGCTTCCCGAGACGTCGAAGTGAGCCCATTGGCCCCACGCCGATTCGTCCACCGAGAGGTCGTAATACCACGAGTCAGCCACGCGGTTTCCTTCACCTTGAGCATCATCGCTGCCGTCATCGCCAAGGTCAATGGCGAGTTGAAGCGCACCGGCTTGACCCGTATCAAGGTCGACTTCAGTGGCGGTGAAGGTCGCTTCAAGGCGGGTGGTTCCATTTGGAATCCAAACATAATGGGAATCTTCGGTGTAGTAAACAGCTCCTGTTTGGCCGTTGTTGAAGTGGTTCCAGTCTCCTTTCCAGGCGTGGCGAACACGGTCGGTGTTGGCGGGAATGGTTGCGGTGGTCATCATGTCGTCGTAAATCTCGTAAGCATCCCAGACCGTGTACTCAGGGTGGTCAACGATGCCATCGGCGTCTTGGTCCCTCATGAGTTGGAGGGTTCGGGCCAAGGCCACGGCAGCATCCACATCGGTCAATCCATGGCCAACTCGCCAGTCATGGCATTCCCCAGTGGCGCTTTTGTAGCACGTTTCGGGGATGTCGCTGCAGGAATCTTCGTCGTTTCCGGCTTCACATGAATTGGCCATGCCTTCGTACCGAGCCGTCAGTTCGAGAATGAGTTCGACTTCGTGAACACGGCTGTTGTTTCGCTCGTTCCAGTCCTCAAACTGCCCGTAGGCGGCCGTGCCGTCTCCGCCAACCAAACTGTTGCCGAAGTCGTGGTCGTCTCGATGGTAATCCGCCGCCTTCAGAGACGGCGCGACGTCGAGCAGGATTCCAGCCATGCCTCCGACGTGAGGCGTCGCCATGGACGTTCCTGAGATCGCCATGTAGTAGAGGTCGCCTTGCGTTCGGGTTGAGGCGTCAATGGCGGTTCCACGAGGGGCCGTTGCCCAGATGTCTCGGCCAGGTGCGCCGACATCGGGCCAGGTGTGTTGTTGGTTCATGCATCCTCGAGAAGAAAACGAGGTGACTTGGGTGCCGTCATGGGTCAAAGCGGCAACCGATATTGCTGAAGGTGTATTGGCGTAAACGTTGGTTCGAAGGTCGCCCGAACATTCAGCGCCGGAGCCACCTGAGTTGGACGCTGCAAAGATGACCGCTACGCCGTTGTCATAGGTCAACTGGTCGGTCAACTGAGCGATGACACCGTTTGGGTCGTAATCGCCGTTGGTGCCCCAAGAGTTGGAGACAACACGGATGTGGTAGGGGTTCTGACCCGGAACGGAGTGAGCGTAGGTCCACTCCAAACCTTGTTCGGCAGCGAAGATAGAGGCGCCGTCGCCGGTGCCCAAGGCCACGAGCTGTCCGCCCTTGGCCACACCTGCACGCCGTCCGGCAGAGGCATCTCCGTTTCCGGCAATGGTGCCGCCGACGTGCGTGCCGTGTCCTGAGGACGTGTCGGAGTTGCGGGTTTCCACCCATCCGCTGGGTCCGTATTTAGCGGAGTAGAGCGTCTTCTCTCCCGCCCATGGTTCAAGATAATCGTAATCGGGGTGTCCAGCATCCACGCCGGTGTCAAGGTCGACAATCGCCGTTCCATCGCCGTCCCATTCGGTGAATGACAGGTCGACTTCACGCTGAATTTCGCCAGATGGCGTGATGATCACGCGGTCCCAAGCATCGGTGGCTCGCACGACGTGAGTGGTCTCATGCATCATGATACCTGGGTCAGGTTGACCACCCCAGTCGCTTGGAAGGTAGAAGAACTCCAGCGGCTTGTCAAGTTCGAGGTATTCAACGCGATTCCACGTCGAAAGGCGACGGACGTCAATCGCTGCTCCTTCGACCAATCCGCCATCGACTAGTGGGGCGTGTCCGAGAACCTCCATGCCAAGTTGTTGCATGTAGGCTTCATCGTGGTCGGTAACAGGTGAAAACAATTGGAAAATAATCGGCAACACAGTGGCGTCATTGACTTCATCAAGCCGCTCAACGAGGTCCGTGTTCATTTTCGAGGCATCCCCAAGGGGGTTGGTGGCTTCCGCCAACGGGGAGGCA
>DUIU01000100.1:5617-6402 GCA_013330155.1 Candidatus Poseidonia sp.
GGATTATAACGCTGATGGTTTGACGAGCAACATCAAAATAGAGGCTGGGAATCTTATGAGATGGGCTATTTCCAACCCAAATGAAACATTGGTCTCCATTTCTGCACACAGGAAGGCGCACGGTTTGGATGGATTTGCAAAGGGAGTCCATCTCTCCTCGAGGATGGTTGAAGAAACGATAAAGCCGGGAAGCGGGAGGATTGACCGAGGCCCGTGAAAGTTCGACTCCATCAATTTCTTTCACGGACCGGCCTTTTTTCCTCGAAGCGGGATGTGAAAGAAGCCATTTGGTCCGGCGAAATTACCGTTAGCGGGTCGGTCATGAAGGACATCTCATTTCAGTTCAACGCCAACACCAAAACCGTGGAATGGAAGGGCGAAATCTTGAGATTGCCAGGTTTGCACCACACTTTCGTGCTCAACAAACCGCTCGACGTGATCTGTTCGAGGCTCAATAAGCAAGAACGGGCGCTTGGGAAACGTTCGGTTTTCAATCTTCTCCGTGGGACGGTCGGCGATTCAATCTATGACCGCCTTTTGACCGTTGGTCGTTTGGATGAACAAACCACCGGGTTGTTGTTGTTGACCACCGATGGGCACCTTGTTCACGACATTGCGTCTCCTGAGAAGCACATCAAGAAAACCTACGCCGTTGAACTTGACCGTGAACTCCAAACGGAGGACATGAAACTTCTTTCCGCGGGAGTCACCATTGAACTCGAAGTCGATGGTGTGTTCACTGCATTTACAACCTCACCTGCCGAAGTATCCGTCAACGACCAAGG